>JAFPSY010000154.1:0-17971 GCA_017413585.1 Acholeplasmatales bacterium | reverse complement strand
CCATTTAATTGGCCAATAATACGATTAATTCTCGTTGTAATTTCCTTTTTTTCTTCATCTGTTCGAATCTTTATATCCTTTTTTTCACAGCATGACATAATATCACCTTCCAAAAATAGTATATACCCCCTAGGGGTATCTGTCAAGAGAAGAAAAAAGAAAGCGTTCGCTTTCTATCTACTTCTTAATATATTGATGTATAGAATAGGTAGAATATTTTGTAGCTCTAGTCTTAAGGCTTCCATAAATATCATCCGCAAGCTTTTCTTCTCTTTCCTTTGGTGGTAAATCCATATCTGGGTAAAATGGACCATCTAAGCATAATACCACCTTAGGCTTTTTAAAGAATTTTCTTTTTTGGTAGCAGGTAGTTAAAGCGAATGATGGAACATTATATAAAATAGGATATTTCATAGCTGAGGATGTAAAGGGTCTTATTCCTGTATAATATGGCCAAATATGTGCCTCAGGATATATCGTAATAGATTCACCATTATGAATTCTTGTTTTCATTTCCTTAAGTAAATTCTTATTTGCCTTTAGGGTTTCACCTAAGGGCATTGCACCTAAATCCTTAACTAAATGCTTAATACCCTTTATCGATACAGTATCCGATTTTACAATAATATTATTCTTCTTATATCTTAATAAGCTAGGCATTAGGGCATCCCCAACGAAATTGGTATGGTTTCCATAGATAAAGAATCCACCCTTAACCTTTTTTACTGCCTTTTTATTTACCCATTTATAATGAAAGGAGATCTTCATTAAAAGAAAAGCTATAGGCATTGCGATAATATAATACCAAATAAAGCTTGCAATTTTATTTGCTTTATATTTATAGCTATCCCCAACAATGGTTTTCTTTATATTATCTGTAATACCAAAATCATCCTGGTAGGATTCATAATAATATACCCTGCTTTTCATTTCAATTCTCCTTAATGTGCTTGTTAAGTATACTCTATTCAAATGAAAAATACAATGTTTTTTTGAAGAAAAAAAGAGACCTTTGGTCTCTTAAATGGTTCCAAAATGTGTAATTAAGCCAGCCGCCTTAACAAAAACTAAGAATACTGCTAAATCATCCTCTTGCCATATTCTTCTAAAATCAGAATCATAAAACATCATATAGCCTAAATTTTTATCTGCAGCGATAACCTTAAATACGACAAAGGATAAAAGATTATTTTCATAACAAAATTGATACATTTCTGGATTAGATTCTTTTATTCTTTCGATGTCATCACATCTTATAAATTCCTTATCTTCAAGCTCCTTTAATAATTCCTTAGGAAGTAATGGTGGTTTACCATATTCCTCATTCTTTTCATAGGATAAGATAATCTTATTCTTATTTTCATAAGAAATACCTGAAATGGATATATCACCCGTAATATATTCCATACCTCTAAAGATTTTAATCTTTTTATCGACAGAGCCTAAAATATCATATAGCTTATTGATTCTTTCTGCAATACCCTTCTTCTTTGTTCTATTTAAATCAATTTTAGAATGAAGGAATTCAACATAAATGGTATAGCAATTTCTACCTTCATTTTTACCAAAATATAAGCATTTATCACAAATAGAAAATAATTCCTCATACTTTTTTGCATCCCTAGGGAAGGTGCATATACCTGTAGTTGCACTAACCGATAAGGTTTTACCTGTAGAAAGCATGATAGGCTTTCTTACACCTTGGGAATATATATGCCCAATGAATTCATTGATTTCATCATAAGTCTTTTCTCCCTCTCTTACGACTAAGAATTCATCTCCACCATATCTTCCCATTACAGCAGTAGATCCAAAACAATTCATTATATTATAGGTTAGACCTGTTAAGATTTCATCACCAATTTGATGTCCATAGGTATCATTTACATTCTTAAAATTATCTACATCAAATACACCCATAACAAAGGGAATCTGATGCTTAATCAAGTATTTGATATAGGAAACCATTGCACCTCTAGCGATGGTTTTCGTCAAGGGATCTAAGATTTGATTGTTTTTCATGCGATATGCTTGAAAATATTTGTGTTTTAAAATTAACTCTTCCATTAACATAGAATCACTCCTCAAAACAAAAAGCTTCCGTAGGGATATACGAAAGCTTATGGTAAAAGTCAATTTTTATGCAACTGGCTGCCATCTTACAGGCCCTATAGCTTTGCGTCATATCCTTTCGAATATTTTGCCCTATTTAGTTTATCTTCAATATCAATTTACACCATTATGAAAGCGTTGTCAATGAGATAACATAAATTATACGGTGTTATTGTCAAAATTGTTACCTTTTGTATCTTCTTCTTTCTTTATTTTATCTCCAAAGCATAAAAATAAAATGAAGCATACCGCAATTAAGAAATATAAAATGGATAATATAATTGCAGTAGATATAGGTGTATTACTATTTAATGCAAAATAGGATGGAATATTTGTATACCCAAAGAACCCAAAGAATAGCATTGGTGTAATGACTGCATTTTCCTTTGTTACTAAATATCCAGTTAATGCTCCAATACCTATGGCCTCCATAATATACATAAGCATAAGGTGCCATTCAAAGCCATTATGATAAATGATGGTTGTTACTAGATATAATAGAATACCAATAGCTGTAATGATATGATTCTTAAACTTAGGTATATTAAAATAGGTTAAGGATTTTAAAGTTAATGTAACACATAAAACCTTACTTGCATTTCTTAAAAATTTACCGAGTAGGAAATCTAAGCCGATAAGCTCAGGAGTTGGTCTATAGGAATAATCCCCAAAATGCCCTATAAATTCTGCAAATAAGCCCACAAGCAATGCGATTAAAAATACAATTCCATATTTTGTGATCATACCAATTTCTAATCTTTTAAAATACCCTAATACTCCCATAGTAATAAGCGCTACAACAAAGAATATTGCTGAATTCACTATTAAAACTAAATTAGGTGTACCAAGATTGCCTAAGGTACCATGAATAAACCATGTGGCAGGGTATAAAAAGAAATTAAAAATCAAATAAATAATTCCAAGAAGTAAGCCTATGGTAGGCTTTATATATTGCTTCATAAAATCACGTCCCTTTTTAAATCTATTATACTATATTTTCAAATTAAATGGTAAAATAATTATGTGAGGAATATCTATGAGATTATATAGCATTCTTAAGAATAGTCTTAAGCTAACAAAAAAAGAATTAAATGAATATGTTAAGAATCATAGGATTACGGTAAATGGAGTTGTAATCCCATTTACTTCTACTATAGAAGATATAGATATCGTAGAAATTGATGGAAAAAGAATTCAAGCTATACCCTTCTATTATTACCTATATTATAAGCCAAGAGGTGTATTATCCACGATTTCAAAGGATCCTAGAAGCTACATTCATCAAATCAATTTACCACATAAGGTATCTCCAGCTGGTAGATTAGATAAGGATAGCGAAGGCTTAATGATTTTATCTAACGATGGTAAATTCTTAAATGAAATTACAGGGGATTCCTCTATTTTGGATAAGGAATATATTGTAAAGGTAAAATATAAAATTACAAACGAATTTATTGAATCTATGAAAATGTCCTATTCTATGGATGGTAAAATGACAACACCAGCTAAGGTTTTTAAAATAGATGATTATACCTGCAAAGTTATTCTATATGAAGGAATATATCATCAAATTAGAAGATTAGTTAAGATTTCCTCTAATTTGGTTATCGAATTAAAAAGATCCCGTATTGGAAATTACCTTTTAGGAAATATGGCACCAAATGAACTAATAGAATTTAAGCCCTAAGGGGCTTTTTTTAAAAGAAAAATAGGCATTATTTGCCTATTTCATCCTCATTTTTGCTTGCGAAGGCTTCTTTTATTCTTTGGTATGGACCAAAGACTACAATGACATCACCCTTTTGAAGCATTGTAGATGCTTGAATAGGGATGAATTGTTCCTTACGCTTTATCGTTAATAAATTAATATTATAATTTAATTTTAATCCACTTTCGTATAAGCCCTTATCCTTAAGGAATTCTGGAAGCTGATTTAATTGAATTTCTGTCATAGCCTCATCACCATATTCCTCGATGAGCTCAATGACATTCTTCTTTGTTTCCTTTGTTTTCTTTGTGAAGCAATTTTTAATACCAGAAAATGAACCAAAGATAACTAAGGAATCCTTCTTTTTAAATATAGTGTCCTTTGTTACATCTAAAACCTTTCCATTACGCTTACACATTAAAATATTAATTTTATATTTATCCTTAATCTTACTATCAACAACGGTCGTATCTACCATAAATTCAGGTACACGATTTAAATAAACCTCAACCATGGCATCCTTGCCATAATTATCTAATAATGTGATAATATTTTCACCATCATTTCTTCTTAATACGACATGTGCGATTGCACCAATAAGCTTTTCAAACAATCTTTTTACAAATGGAATTTGAGTAATGATTAAAAGTAAGATAAATATACCAAAGGCGATAAAGAACCATTTATAATTATCCTCTTGGTTTTGTGTAGATACCCTCATGAATACGTTGATCAATAGGGATACAATTACTACGGAAAAGCTATAGCCTGAAATCATTGCAGCAATCGCAATTCTTCTTCTTAAGCGATCGGAAGTAATAACCTCACTTTCACCAGTTGTGAAGCCACAATTGGTAAGCAAAGAAATTGCCTGGAATGAAGCTTTCTCTTTCGTTAGTCCTGTAATACGGAATAACATTGAAAATATTTCTATTAAGATGACATAAATAATTACGAACACCATAATTAAGATTACGGATGTCATTAAATCCATATTACACACTTCCCTTAACGTTAATATTATAAAGGAAACTTCACCAATTTAAAAGAGAATTATCTCTTTTTAAAGCGAAAAAAGCCGAAAAACGGCTTTTTTTCTTATTCATTTTTATGCCAAGATATAATAAATTTTAATTTATAGGTTTCAGATGCGCTAAAGCAATGCTCCTTTAGTGTACTTGGTCCACAGGAGCCTGTACCAATTCCCATTTGGAATTTTGAAATGGTAACGTATGTACCACTTCTTACCTCATCACTTCTATGCATCATTTTGGTAAGCTCCATATCGGAATATGGCTTAATACCTAAATTGAATGCCTCAGCCACAGCACTAAAGCGGAAGGTAACCTTGCCATTCGATACCTCTACATACCTTGTATCCATACGGTTTCCAGATTCCTGGGGCTTAATATTGTTTTCAACCATGTCTAAAACACGTGAATGGCAAAGAGCTATTTTAGAATGACCTACCATATCGATATAGGATTCCTTATCTCTACCATAATAGGTGACATCATCAAATGTGGAATCAAACTTAAAGGCCTTACCAAATCTTGGCAGATTACCAGATGCATTAATAGGTTTGATTTCTGATGTAACAAAAATACCCTCCTCGCATCCTTCATAAACATCTTCTACCTCAAAGGTATTCTTATTTGCAGTAATTAATGTTTTTACAACACATTTTTCCTTTCCAACAAAGACAGATGTAATCTTTTCCTTTTCATCATACCACTTTGGCATCGTCTTATAGAAGAATCGTTCCTTATCGTTATCTGTACCTGCTCTAAATAATATAGTATATGGCATTGATACAGTAACCTCACTACCCATAAATGTAAATTTAGGTAGGCCATCTTCAATTCTAAAGCAATCTGGTAGTGGTGCCTTTTTTGGCTTATTTCTTATTTCTTCAGATAAAATGAGCTGTGTTTCATCGACTAATCGATTGGTCTTAATTTCATAAATTTTCGCATTTAAGAAGCAATCTCCTTCGATATCTATATCCTCTAAAGGATAAATCCTCTTACCAAATGGACGAACATCAGGAATTAAGGAATATTCCTTGCCGTTGATTTCATAATCAATACGATATGCCTTCGCATTTGTAAAGGATAAGGTATTAAATATTCTCAATTCACGCTCAGAGGCTAAATCGATACGAAGTGGTCTATAGGCATGCTTCATAATGTAGGCACCTGTTGATGGCATACGATTAGGGTAGAATAAACCATCACAGCAGAAATTCGAATCATGTATCCATTCCCCATGGTCTCCACCATAGGTATAGGATCCATCCTCATGTAATACGGCATGATCTACCATTTCCCAAATACAACCACCCATAATGTTATCGTATTTATAGAATACATCCATATAGCCCTCTAAATTACCTGGTCCTGTACCCATTGCATGCGCATATTCACATAACCAGTAAGGTCTATCATTAAATTTCTTTGTTTTACTTCTTTTTTCTCCTACTAATCTTACATTTTCAACCGTAGGATACATTTCTGATGCAATATCATAAGCCTTATATCTACCATGTACTGCACCCTCGTATTGCACAGGAATATCACTTCTCTTTTTGATCCATTCATACATAGCATATGTATTTACACCATCTCCAGATTCATTACCTAAGCTCCACATAATAATTGGAGTTTTAAGTAGCTTATCTCTATTATAATGTCTTTCCATACGATCTAGATAATGCTTCATCCAGCTTCTCTTATTCGATAAATAGCTAAAATTAAAGAAAGGAGCCTGTGTTCTACATCCATGAGTCTCTAAATCACATTCATCGACAATATAAATACCTAATTCTGTCGCAAGCTCGATTAAATATGGATCTGGCTGATAATGAGAGGTACGAATCGTATTTACATTATATTCCTTACATAATTTTAAATCCTGTTCAATTTCATCTAAGGTCATTGTATAGCCATTTACAGGAGATGTATCATGGTGATTTACACCCTTGATTTTGATTTTCTTATTATTTAAATAATAGATACAATCATCAATTTTTATATTCTTAAATCCAACCTTAGTATACACATAGGAATTTGGAATAGAAACGATTAAATCATAGGTAGTAGGCTTTTCTGCATTCCATTCAAGAACCTTTAAATCCTTAAATTCAACACTTAGCTTAGAATCTACAGTTGTACCTATAATATTCTTTTCAATACCATATCCTGTTAAGGATACCTCAACATCCTTATTTTCACTACCGGATAAAGTAACTAATATCGTTGCAGTATATAAATCATTTTTATCCTTTTTATATTTAAAATCGATATCCCAAATATCGCATTTATCCTCAACTCTTAATAAGACATCTCTGAAGATACCATTATTTCTAAACATATCCTGGCACTCTAAATAAGTACCTGTACACCATCTATGGACTATACATACAAGCTCGTTATTATCCATTTTAATTTTATCGGTTAAATCAAATTCACTTGTAATATGAGATTCTTCAGAATAACCAACGAATTCACCATTTAAATATACCTCTATGCAGGAGCATACACCTAAGAAGGAAATAATATATCTCTTATCCTCTCTTGCCTTAAAGAAGGTACGATATAATCCTAAATGATTATATTCTCCTTCGGGCGCATGAATAAACCATGTTTCATAGGAAAAATATTTACCAACAGGCTCCGTTGTAGGAATCTTTGGTGGCATAAATTTAAATGGATATCTCGCATTTAAATACATAGGCTTACCATAGCCATTATATTGCCAGCAGGATGGTACATCGAGCTTATCAAATTTAATTTTATCTGTATCAAATTCTAAAGGTAGGTCATTGGGGTTATCATAATAAGCAAAATCCCAAATACCATTTAAGCAAATGACCTTATCGGAATCATATCTTTTGTTTTTGATATCAATGGATAAAGCACTCTTCTTCTGTGTAAAAGGAATAAAGTAGCTTCTTGCTGGTAACCTGTTAACATCAATTGTATTAAAATCCTGATAGTAGGCCAAAGCCTGTTTATATTTCATTTTTTGACACCTCCAAAAAATATAATATAGAATATTATAAATATTTTATCATAAATGAAAAGCCTACACAATGTAGGCCTAAAAAATATAACTGTATTATCGAAATTATTTCGTTCTTCCCTTTTCTTTACTTCTCTTATCATTAATGATTTGCATTTCACGCTCTGTAATTAGCTTACAGTTATTCTCGTTTGCCCAGTTGACGCAGCCCTGTAAAACAAGCTTTAGGAATGGTCTTGGCACCTTAACGAGCATCTTAAGTGCATCATCCGTAAATTTTACATCCGTTTGTAATCTTTCAGCAGCATATCTTACACTAGATAAATCTACTTCTCTATCTGGAATACCAATAGCAATTGGCTTTTCAAAATCACTACACCAGAAGTATTTAGAATCTCTATAGCCCCAGTTCGTAGGAAGTGGTGCAAAATTCTTTTTCGTAACTCCATTAACTAAGGCATCATAATATTCTTCCTTTAATAAAATATGGTCTACCTTTAAAATAAAATGAGCACCAAATTTAGATGTGATTCCATTAAAATTATGATATGGTCCATTATATTCCTCTTCAACCTTATCCTTATCTGCCCCATCAAGCTCTCTTACCCAAGTGCATTCCATTACCTGAATAGCTTCATCTAGAATATATGGGAATTTTTCATTAGGATTTAATTCCTCACTCTTAGATTTTACTGGGTGGAAGGCTGTTAAATTCTTCATTTTTTCTGCAGGAGTATCACCTGGGAATCCCATTAATACGTGAGCTTCAAAATTCTTCTTAGAAAAAGGCATAAAATTAATCGTGCATTTACCATGTCTTAAAATACCCTTAGCTGTATTCGAGGTATTTCTACACTCTAATAGCATTGCATAATAATCCTTACCGGCAATATAGTATGGAAAAACTAAGGAATAGGCACCATAGCTTGTACCACTTCCATCCTCATTTAGGGTTCCAATTAGGGTTAAAGGCATTGGAAAAAAGGATGAGGACTGATAAAAATTGTCCATTATACGTACGTCTTTAAAATCTTTATTCATGTTAAAATCTCCTTATTCTTAATAGTATTATAGCACTCTTAAGAGCAGATTTTGTACATTAAACATAAAATAAGACAGATTTTAAACACCTGTCTTATTTTATGATTTACAATTTATTTTGTTTTAATTTCTTTATTTCTTCATCAATATAATTTATAAGTAAATCCATACCCTCCATAGTCTTTGCTGAAACCGTAAAGAATATAGCCTTAGGATTTAAGGATAGAATTCTTTCCTTGGCAAGATTTATATCAAAATTAAAATAAGGTAATGTATCGATTTTAGAGAAAATAATAACATCGGATACTGTAAACATAAGAGGATATTTTAATGGCTTATCATCACCCTCTGGAATGGATAAAATCATATAATTTTTGTGTGCACCTGTATCAAATTCTGCAGGACAAACTAAATTACCTATATTTTCTAGAATTAATAAATCTAATCCATCGGTATCATATTCCATCAAAGCTCTTTTCGTCATATCAGCATCAATATGGCATAAGCCTCCATTATGAATTTGTAAGGATTGGATACCCGTTTCTTTTGCCACCTTAGCCGAATCTAAATCCGATTCAATATCTACATCCATTTCACCTATTTTATATTTTTTCATAAGTAGTGGAATGAGCTTAGTTAAAAGGGTAGTCTTTCCAGAGCCTGGAGATGACATAATATTCATAAAATAACAGCCCTTATCCCTTAATTTCCTTCTTGTTTCCTCTGCTGTTTTATTATTATCCGAAAATACATCCTCATTAATTTCAATTGTTTTAACGTTCATGATATATACCTCACTCTCATTATAGCAAAATATAGAATAAAAGGCTATATCCACAAGATATAGCCATAAATATTAATTCTTTCTTTTCTCATCTAGAGAATGAATGGTTGTAGCATCTGCATGTGGAATAACCTTCCATCCTAAGCCCTTAGAGCACATTGCGACAAAATCGATTGGGAATTGTAGCATTAAGAATAAAGGCCATACTAGAGAAATTAATACCTTCATTCCGAAGCTTACATGGAAAATTCTCTTTCTACATACAATAAATACGATTACGGCAAGTAATACCATACCGATATAGGATCCACCAACACTTCTTATTGCACCCCAAGCAACACCCTGATTAAATAGGATATTATACCACCATTCATGAGCCTGATAATCTCCTAATAATACACTCATAAAATCAATACCAAATAATGGGGCAAAGGCAAGTAGAATATATTGTAAAATACCAATAAATCCTAAAACTAAACAGAATGGTAAGCAGTTCATTAGAATATCCCAAATACTCATCTTATGCTTCTTATGAGGATTGAATAAGGCCTTTATAAGATCACCAACACGAGATAATAATACAAGTAAATGTCCTCTTGACCAACGAACTCTTTGACGCCACATTACCTTAAAGCTTGTAGGCTGCTCATCATAGAAGATTGCCTCATCACAGTAACGAATCTTATTATTGGATAATACCTGATCCGCAGAGAACTCCCAGTCCTCCGTTAAGGTTACATAAGGCCAACCATTTTCAACAATCTTTGAAGAAATTACATAGCCACAGCCTGCAATTCTTGTTGAGCATCCACAAACATTTCTACCTCTAAATTCACAAACACAGCCTAAGGAGAAATACATACCATATAAGCCTGAAATTACATTAGAGCCGAAATTCTTTGAATTACGGAAGGATGCAACAACATATTTATGCTCATAATATTCAAAGGCATCATTCATCTTTGTGAAATAATTCTTTTCAACAATATTATCCGCATTGAAAATAAAGAAGCCATCATAGCTTTGCGTTCCATAATCCTCTTCAATACGACTAAATAGATGACGGAATGCATAACCCATAGTACATTCATTTGGATTGTTATATTCATAAACAGAAACCTGAGCAAAGCCTTCCTTTGCTAAAGCTCTTGCAACCTCTGCAGTTTTATCTGTACAGTTATGAGCGATAACGAATATATGAAGCTTATCCTGTGGATAATCTGTTTTATGGATACTTTCAATTAAATTACCTACAACAAGCTCCTCATTTCTTGCTGGAATAATAATACCATATCTGTTTTTAACATCCGTTTGGGGATACTTCTTATAAGCAAATACACCTATAATACCGAAGATGATAAAATGAAGCATCATTAATGCATATACTCCAAATATTATAGAAAAGACTAAATTAACAATTTCTACATAATTCATAATATACCTCTCTTGTTTACTCTCCTTGTTCTTCTAAAACCTGTGGGAATCTCTTAACAATTTCTTCCCAAAGTAAATCTGCAGTAGCCTCAGCTCCATAGGAGGAATGATGGTCCTTTGCAGCTTTAATATATGGAACTAAAATTGTTGGATCCTTCACATATTTTTTAATAAGCTTAACTACCCTAGATGGGTTAAACTCCTTAATTGCACAATGAACATAATCAATATAATAATTACCAATATTCGTCTCAATCTTTGTGGATGTACCTGTAATAATGGATGGAACCCCAAAGAAGGTAGGCTCTGCAATCATATTACCTGCCTTACCACAGAATAAATCCGATGCGACCATATATTCAAAAATATTGGTAATAAAGCCTTGTGGTAGGAAGGTTACTTCCTCTGTTGGCTTCAGGGTTTTAAAATATTCATAAAGCTCTTGGTTCTTTCCGCATACAGGAATAACCGTTACAGGAACATGCTCCTTAATGAGCTTGGTGACTATTTTTTTCATTGCACCTCTACCATACCCACCCTCAGCCAATACGACAGTGAATTTATCTGGTAAATTCAATTTCTTTCTAGCTGTAGCCTTATCATCCTTAATAAGGAATGCATCATTCCTTATACAGAATGGTACGAGCTTTAAATTCGATGAATCATAGGTTGTATCTCTTTTTGCCTCTGTATATCCTGTTTCCATAGAAACTAAGGATAAATCAGCATGGAATTTAAATAATTTATTTAATAATGCATCTGGACAATACATTACCGTAAATGGCTTTGGTTGCATCAATTCAGCATAATAATTGGTTGCCCAGTGCGTAGAAAATACTACATCAGGGTGAAAGGATTGAAGGAATTCAATACCCTTTTTATAAGAACCAGGAACCTGAAATTTCAAAGTTCCCCAGGTAGATAAATCCGTTCCCCAAAATTCACAGGAGAAGGTTGCAAAATGTCCAAGTAGTGGATGTGCAGTATAGTTTCTTACCTGTGTCTTTAAAAATTCACCATATTTCTTTAGTTTTTGATCCTCTGCATCAGAGTAAAAATTAATATTAATGACCTCTACCTTAGATCCATATTTTTTACTAAATATTTCCTCAACAGCGTTACAGGTCATAATGTGTCCAAATCCCGCTTCAACGCGAGGGAACATAACTTTAATTTTTGCCATTAAGCATCACCTGCTAATATTTTATAGTTACTCTAGTTTATTATACCAATTATGAGCTAAAAAGAAAAGTAAAAGTTATTTTATAAAAGTTATGATACAAAATGTATAAAAAAATCACTAACCGTGCAGGTTAGTGATTTCTCTTAATATCTTGAAATGATTCTATCAAATAAGGATGAACCCTTCTTCTTTAGAATTGATAGTGTAATTATAATTATTATTGCATATAGGAATACAATCAAGCCTAAAGATACATAATGTAGGAATTCGTATTCCAATCCAAAAATACCTAAAGGTACATGTATTCCAAAGATAACGGTACTAGGTAGCATTACAAATAGCAATAATAAATTAGAAGCTGCAGAATTCTTTAAAACCTGAGATTCATTTTCATAATCTAGCTTTGGCCATCTTAATCCTGTAAGCATACCAACAATAGCCAAGGTAATTCCTGCAAGCTGTGGGTAAAGGAATACGGGAATGATATGGTATGGCTGATAGAAGCCTTTTATAATAAGGAATACCATAATGATTAAGGATACAAATAAATTCATTATAGCCTGTAAATAAATACCAACCTTAAGCTTAGCCTTTATAATTGCATTATTCTCCATTGGATAGCACCTTAGCATTTCATAGCCATATTTTCCTTCAAAGGAAATACTTGATGAGGTTGTTGTTGCAATAGAATTCATGAGTATTCCCATAACTGGTACGAGTATGGCAAATACATATGGTAAGGATTCTGGTGTTTCACTTGCACCATTAAGAAATAAGGTAGGCATTAAAATAAATACGATTGCCATAATTAAATAGAATATTTCACCTAAGATAGAATTCAATAAATACTGAGGCTTTCTAAGCACCATATTCCATTCCTTCTTTAATAGAATATGATCTAATTTTTGATTCGTATCCTTATTTTTCTTCTTAAGCTTATCATAATCTGTATGTCCATTATTACTATTTAACCAGGTATTTACTGGTCTATAGATTAAAGAAATTAAAACAATTACAATTGCTGCTGCAGCTAAATTGAATGAAACATAATAAAGTACTTCTATATATTCTCCAAAGATACCATGAGATATCCAAGCTAAGAAAAATATACTTTCCATTATAGTATTTAGCTTATCTGCACCTGCATAATTTATATACATGTATCCACCAAATAGTAATGTAATTAAGAGTAAGCTTGTAATAATATTGATTAAATTCGAATGCTTACTCTTCGATGAGATTAATGCAGATAATGAACCAATAATTGCAGAAATTAATATTGGAATAAAGCTAATTAGGATTGCACCAACAAGTGCCATTAAGGAAGGTATTGCACCACCAGCATTCACTAAATAAATAATGATTGCTGGAATCATTAATGCTAAATCCTCTGATAAATTGATTAAATATGTTGCAAAAAGCTTTGATGCAATAATGGTAGGCTTACTTACAGGTAAGCTTTCTAGAAATTCATAATCCTTAGTGTTAAATATAATGGATTGTAGCTGAAATATAGATATAGCTAAATTTAGCATAAATGCAAACATTAAAATAACACCTAAGAATGTTTCGATTGGTAGACCTGCTTCCTTCATTTTTTCTGAAAATACAAAGGATAGGAGTGCCGAGGTAAACATAAATAAAGCCAAGGTTAATGCAAATAGACGAAATGCACTTTTTTGATTCTTCTTTTTCTTATTTACATTGAAGCCAGATAAAAAGAATACCTTGGTTAATGCAAAGAAACTATTCATTTGTCGTTGCCTCTTTTTCATCAAATATTTCTAAGAATACATCCTCTAAGGAATTATCCTTAATAACATCCTCCATATTACCTGATGCAACAAGCTTACCCTTCTTAATTATTGCAACCTTATTACATAGCTTTTCAGCAACCTCAAGTACATGAGTTGAGAAGAAAATTGTATTACCCTTAGCTGTATAATCCTTCATCTTTTCCTTTAATAAATGGGTAGCCTTTGGGTCTAAGCCTACAAATGGCTCATCTAGTATTAGAATCTTTGGATGATGTAGGAATGCAGCAAGTAAAACTATTTTTTGCTTCATACCATGAGAATAGGAGCTTACTAAATCACCTAAGGCATTATAAATACCTAATTCCTTAGCAAAGTCTTCCATTTCCTTCTCATCAAATGGTGTACCATAAATCGATAAAATGAATTTAATATAATCGATTCCCTTCATAAATGCATAAACCTCTGGATTATCTGGTACATAGGCCATTTCTCTTTTAATATCTACAGGGTTCGATTTTATATTCTTTCCATCAACTATAATCTCGCCCTCTTCAAATGGTAAAATACCCATAACTGCCTTAATTGTTGTGGATTTACCTGCACCATTTAATCCTACAAAGGCGCAAAGATCACCATCCTCTATGGTTAAGGATAAATTATCTACTGCCTTTACTCCTTTAACATAGGTTTTTGAAAAATTCTTAATTTCAATCATAATACTATACCTCTTTCCGATAAAGATTATATAACAATTTACGTCACATTTCTACATAATTTGTAGTGAAGAAAAGGCCTATTGCTAGGCCTAACATCAATTATTCTACTACTTTTGCATCACGAGCGAATTTTAAAACAGATTTTGCAGCACTAATAGCCATATCCTTTGTCTTATAGGTTTCACCTGTCATAACTAAACGTAATTGCTTAGAATATAGCTTAAAGAATGCTTGCTTACGCTTATCAATAAAGATATAGAAATTACCTTCATAAACATTCTTACGGAAATTCTCCATTGCATCTCTTGCTGACTTTTCCGATAGATATGCCTGAGAAGTACATAATACCTGTCCATTATTTGCTTTAAGCTGATAATAATAATCCTTATCCTCATTAAGAATTAAGAATTTACCATTTGAAGATGGAGAAATAGAATCTTCCATAATCTGTACATCATAGTGATCATCTGAATTGGTCTGATCCTCATCAACAATTTTATCTGTCAATGCAAATTTTTGGAAAGAGCCTGCAGCTCTTTCTGCATCCTTTTGAGTTTTATAATTTGCACTTTGTGCAAGAGGTCTACCCTGCTGGGTAATTAAGCGGAAGCACCATGCACCCTTCTTGTCCTTTTCGTAATCAAGCTTTAAATTATCGATGTTCTTCTTTAATGTATCAATACCACCTAAGCATGCTTTTCTATCCTTATATGCTTCACTGATGATTAATGCTTGACCATTATTTGCATATAGACGATATTTATAAAAGAATCCGCCTTCATTAAAAATAACAAATTTTCCAATTGCTGCCATATTATTTTCCATCCTTCTTTAGTTTTATAAAATGTAGTCTTTATATTATTATAAACCAAATATTAAAAAAATATAATAGGAAATATGTATTTTTATAAAACAATATGAATTCAAGGATTTATTTTACCTTTTTATCCCCTGTTTTTGTCACTTTTCCCTTGCGTGGAGGTATATATCCTACCTTAGATCCTCTAGGCTTAATTAAGCACTTTTTATCAAAGCCAATTAAATCCTGACGTCCTGCCTTAGTTAATGCCTCATAAACTAAATCATAGTTTTGTGGAAGCTTATATTGCATTAAAGCACGCTGCATAGCCTTTTCATGAGGATTCTTTGGCACATATACCTTATCTCCTCTAAATGGATCTATACCTGTATAATACATACAGGTGGATGCTGTACCTGGGGTTGGATAAAAGTCCTGTACCTGCTCTGGCATATGGCCGGAATCTCTTAAATATTCTGCAAGCTCAATTGCGCTATTTAATGTAGAACCAGGATGAGAGGACATTAAATATGGAACTAAATATTGGTCCATACCAAATTTATGATTTAAATTCTCATAACGATTTACAAACTCATCATATAAGCCACGAGATGGCTTACCCATTCTTACTAATACCTCATCTGCAATGTGCTCTGGAGCTACCTTTAGCTGTCCTGAGATATGATATTTAATTAATTCTTCAAAGAATTCAGGGTTTTTATCATACATAATATAATCATATCTAAGTCCACTTCTTACAAAGACCTTTTTAATTCCAGGAAGCTTTCTTGCTTCCTTTAAGATATCTAAATATTCGGTATGGTCCACCTCTAAATTCTTACATGGATCATAGCCAATACATTCTCTATTCGTACATACACCATGCTTTAATTGCTTACCACATGCAGGTCTATAGAAGTTAGCTGTAGGACCACCGATATCATGGATATAGCCTTTGAAATCCTTATCCTTAGATATAGTTTTTATTTCATCTAAAATGGATTCCTTGCTTCTCGATTGAATAATTCTACCCTGATGCATAGTAAGCGCGCAAAAATGACATCCTCCATAGCATCCTCTATTCGATATAACGGAGAATTTTACCTCATCGATGGCAGGAACATGGCCCTTAGCCTCAATTAATGGATGGCACGCTCTCATATATGGTAAGGAATAGGTTGCATCCATTTCCTCTTGAGATAATGGAAACTCAGGTGGATTTTGTACAACATATACATTCTTATAAGGCTCAATTAAAGCCTTACCTGTAAAGGCATCTGTATTCTTATATTGAATTTGAAAGGATTTAACATAATTCATTTTATCTGCTAAAACCTCATCATAGGAAGGAAGCCATATGGCATCCTCTGGCAATAAATCCTTATCCTTTGTTTTCCATACAGAATTTCTAATATAAATAATATCCTTAATATCTAAACCAGAATCTAGGGCATCTGCAACCTGAACTATGGTCTTTTCACCCATACCGTATAAAAGTAGGTCTGCATGAGAATCAAGTAATACACTTCTTCTTACAGAATCATCCCAATAATCATAATGATTTAATCTTCTTAAGGAAGCCTCAATACCACCACAAACAACGGGTACATCCGGATATAATTCCTTTAATTTAGAGCAATATCTGATTAATGCTCTATCTGGGCGCTTACCCATTTCTCCATTTGGAGTATAATAATCCTTTTTTCTTCTTTTTTTCGATACGGAATAATGATCCACCATAGAATCAATATTACCTGCACAAACTAAGAAGGCTAGTCTAGGTCTTCCAAATAGCTTAAATGGCTTATCATCATTAATATCTGGTTGAGATACAATACATACCTTATAACCAAAATTTTCTAATACTCTAGATATTATTGCAGGTCCAAAGGATGGATGATCAATATAAGCATCACCAATGATATAAACAAAATCTGGCTGTTCCCATCCGTATTCCTTCATTTCTTCTAAAGTTATAGGTAAAAATGGCATAAAGCCCATCCCCTTTCATTTATAATTTTTAAAAGCGGGAAGCCCCGCTTTTTATTCCCAAGGGAATTTATATTTAAGTCCTAAGGAATCTCTAACTGCGCTCATTTCCTTTTGTACTGGTTCAGAAATAGGTACACCTTTATCTTTTCTTTCTTGCCATACAAGATATTCTTTTTCGCCTGCAGTATAAATATGCTCCTCTCCAGGCTGTTTACGAGAAGCACGAATGCTTCTTAAAATATCTCCTGTTTTCTTTCTACATAAATCCTCGCCTAAGAAGTGGTTCGTATCAATGGCAATAAAGAAATGACCTAAATGATATGGGGATTTATTACCATCCTTATCCTTACCATTTAAATCCTTACCATATAATCCATCTTGTAATACTGCGGATAATAGCTCAACAGCAACGGCATAACCAT
>JAFPSY010000153.1:0-7960 GCA_017413585.1 Acholeplasmatales bacterium | reverse complement strand
TATTCCATAAGTAGAGGAAATGAACTTATGACGACTATGACAGAATCTCAAGGTGCACTAGCGCCTAGAACAGTCATTTACCCAACAGGTTATGTTACTGAAAGAGCAGATGATGTTCATAGTGCAACCTATGTTCAAAATTCATTGAGTGATATTAACAATATTTATTTCGATGATGATTATACAAATGTATTAACGTTTAAATCTGGTATGTCTCGTATGGGATATTCCTTTGTCATGGGTATTTTTGCAACATTATTAGCATATTTCTTAGGTGTACCTCTAGGTATATTAATGGCTAGAAAGAAGGATAAGCTTGCAGATAAGCTTGGTACAATTTATGTTGTATTCATTACTGCAGTACCATCCTTAGCATATATTTTAATGTTCCAAAGCTTAGGTGGTTCTATGGGACTTCCTACTACCTTTGATACAAAATACACATTAAATCCTTTGTACTACATTTTACCAGTAGTATCCTTAGCATTACCATCTATTGCTGGTTTGATGCGTTGGTTAAGACGTTATATGGTAGATCAAATGGCATCGGATTATGTTAAATTTGCAAGATCTGGTGGTCTATCTGAAACTGAAATATTTACAAAGCATATCTTTAAGAATGCAGCAATTCCAATTATTCATGGTATTCCAGGATCCCTTCTTGGTGCATTAACTGGTGCCATCATAACAGAACGTGTTTATACCGTTCCAGGTGTTGGTAACACACTAACTGATGCGATTACTGCACATGATAATGCCGTCATTGTAGGTATTTCGTTATTCTATTCTATTTTATCCATTATTTCTATTATTTTAGGTGATATTTTAATGGCATTAGTTGATCCTAGAATTTCATTCTCCACGAAAGGTAGGTAATCTAAAATGGAACAAGCATTAATAAATTTAGATAGTCTTAATCTTTCTGAAGAAGAATTATTCTCTTTCGTTGACAATTCTGCTGCAACGACTGAAAAGATTACAGCCCCAAGATACTCCTATTGGAAATCCGTTGGTAGAGTATTCTTTAAGAGAAAGATTAATGTAATCTTATTAGCTCTATTACTTGTCGTTATATTATTCGCATTCGTTATTCCACTTTTCTCTCCATTTGATATGTGGGAAAATTTATCAGAGACTGGTGCGAAGAATTTAACTCCATTACAGGCAATGTCAAAATGGGGTTTTCATATTAAATGGATTTTAGGTACCGGACAGCAAGGTGAATCTACATTCAACGCTATTTGGTATGGTTCAAGAATTTCCTTAAGCTTGTCTTTGGTTTGTGCTGCAATTAACCTTGTAATTGGTATCATTCTTGGTGCAATTTGGGGTTATTCAAAGCATTTTGATATTATTATGACTGAGGTATATAACATTGTAGGTAATGTTCCATATATCCTTGTTATTTCCGGTTTAGTAGTTATAACAGGTGCTGGTTTCTGGCCATTTGTATTTGCATTGACAGTTACAGGTTGGCTTGGTATAGCATATTTCATTAGAACACAGGTAATTATTATTCGTGACCGTGAATACAATTTAGCTTCCCGTTGCTTAGGTACAAATATCATTCGTGTAACAATTAAGAATATTTTACCATTCTTAACATCTGTAATTGTTACCTTAGCAGCTGCTGAAATTCCATCCTATATTTCAATGGAAGTATTCTTATCTTACATTGGTATGGGTATGAGTGATACAACACTTGGTAAGTTAATTGAGAATTCACAAAAGGTTATGGCAATTAATGCATGGGAATTCTGGTCTCCAGTATTACTATCATCAATTGTTACAATCGTATTATATGTATTAGGTCAGAACTTGGGTGATGCAAGTGACCCAAGAACTCATATGTAGGAGGTAATAGCAATGGTTGATGAAGAGTTATTATCTCAAAATGAGGAAAAAGTAGGAGAAACTAAAAAGGCTACTCCTAAGAAAAGAACAACAAAGAAGACTTCAACAAAAAAGGTGGTTAAACCTACTGAAGAGGCTGCACCAGTAGCTGAAGAAGTAAAGGCTGAAGAGGCTACACCAGTAGCTGAAGAAGTAAAGCCTGTAGAAAATAAGGAAGAGAAAAAGACTTTACTTTCTATCAAAGATTTAGTGGTAAAATTCCGTGTAAGAGGTCGTATACTTACAGCTATTCGTGGAATTTCATTAGATATTTACGAGAATGAATCTATTGCAATTGTAGGTGAATCTGGTTCTGGTAAATCTGTATTTACGAAAACATTCGCTGGTATGCTAGATTCAAATGGTTTCATTGATTCTGGTAGTATTGTATTAAGAGATGATGTTTTATCTGAAACTAATGCAATAAAGAACTCATCTTCTATGAAGAAGGTTCAAAGCTATACTGCAAAATTAAATGAATATGCTAAGCTTTATAATGGCGCTGAGGTTTATAAGCAAATTTTAGAGCTTGAAGCAAAGAAGAATGCGAAGCTTTCTTTAACTGAAGAGGAAAGTGAAGCTATCGATAACGATATTGCAGATTTAAAATATGAAATCACAGAAAAAACGAACTATAAGATGACATTAGATTCTCATAAGCAAAGATTTGAAATTAAGAAGATTTCAAATGAGATTACTGTTTTAAAGGAACACCTTAAAACTGCAGAGAATCAAAAGGGATTATTATTACAAAAGCATAAAGAGGATTATCTTAAGGATACTTCCTTCATTAATAGCTATGAGAAGAAGATGGCTGAATTAACAAAGGAATATGATGAATTAATTCAAAAGGAAGCTCCTAAAGAACAAATTGCTCTTAACGAAAGGATTGCTAAGGAAGTTTATCTTTCTACAGCAAGATTTGGTATCATCACAAGAACAAGATATGTTTCTAGACTTTTAAAGGAATTAAAGAAGGCTATGAAGCTTGGCGTTGATTTAAGTGATGTTGATACATTAAATAATATCTTTGATACAGTTGTATTCCGTGTTGAATACTTAAAGGAGGATGAGCTTGATTTAGCTAATCCAAATGAGAAAAAGTATTATAGAGGATATTGTAACCTTGACTGTGCAAAGATTAAATATGGTAAGGACTGGCAACAAATTCGTGGTTCTAGAATTGCAACAGTATTCCAAGACCCAATGACCTCCCTAAACCCAATTATTACGATTGGTAAGCAGATTACATCTGTAATTATTAAGCACCAGCATTGCTCTGCAAATGAAGCAAGACTTCGTGCAATTGACTTAATGACTAAGGTTGGTATTCCTAATGCTGAAAAGCGTTTCGATGACTATCCTTTCCAATATTCTGGTGGTATGAGACAAAGAATCGTTATTGCGATTGCTTTATCCTGCCAGCCAAAGATTTTAATTTGTGATGAGCCTACAACTGCCCTAGATGTAACTATCCAGGCCCAGATTTTAAAGCTTATCAAGGACTTACAAAAGGAATTTAAATACACTATCGTATTTATTACTCACGACTTAGGTGTAGTAGCTAATGTTGCAGACCGTGTAGCTGTATTATATGCAGGACAAATTGTTGAGTTAGGTAAGTGTGAGGAAATCTTCTATGATCCTCGTCACCCTTACACTTGGGCATTATTATCCTCATTACCTCAGATTGCACAGCGTGGAACTGAGCTATACTCTATTAGTGGTACTCCACCATCCTTATATAACAAGATTGTTGGTGATCCTTTTGCACCAAGAAATCCATATTGCTTAAAGATTGATACATTAATGGATTCTCCTATGTTTAAGATTAATGAAACACATTATGCTAAGACATGGCTATTAGATCCAAGATCACCTAAGCAAGAAAAACCTGAAATTATTCAAAATATTCATGAAAAGCTATTGAAAGCATTTAACATTTAGAAGGAGGAGTTGTGTTTTATGAATGATGATAAAAAATTAAATCCAGAAAACGAACCTCTTGAAAATGCTGAAGGAAATGTAGGTAAAGAGGATTCCTTAGCTACATTTACGAATGAATATAAAAAGCGTAGAGTTGAAATCAAAAATGAAATCAAAACTCTAAAGGCTGAATACAAAGAAGCTATTTCTCAGGAAATTTCTAATGAAACAAAGGAAAGAAACAAGAGATTTGCTAAAGAGATTGTATTATCTAGTGTATATTTTGGAAAAGCTTCCTTTAGTATTGCAAATCAAATTATTGCATCTATTGGAAGAAAGATTAAAGCAGGTAAGGAAATTACTGAAGAAGAATTCTTTTATTCCATAAAGAATCGTCAGGCTTCCTACTATAAGCTTTCACATGAGGACGTTAATTCCATCACAGGTAAATGTGAGGATGATGAAATCACATTAAATTTAAATGATAATTTCAAGCTTGTTGCTAATAAGCTACAGGATGAAATTAAAAAGGCTGCAGGTACAGATACAATTGATACCTTAGATTTAAAATTCCGTTCTTCTAATGTAATACGTCGTGTCGAAGAATTTCTTCTTGATCAAAAAAGAACAAAGGCAGAGGGCTTAACAGGTGAAGAAAAGAAGGCTGCATTAAGTAAAATTTCTCTACTTGAAGCAAAATATGAAGAAAAGGATAATGCTGAATTCGAAAAGGAAACAGAAAAGTATTCTGTTCAAGCATTAATTGCTAAATACGAAAATAAGCTAAACGATTTATCTAAATATGAGTTTGGTTCAGCAATCGAAGAGAAGATTACTAAGCTTGAAAAGGAAGCACAAAGAGTTCTTCCTGAAAAGGGCCCAATGGATGAGAACAATGGAAAGGAAATCCTATTATCCTTAAAGAATGTAGATATTACATTTGGTAAGGGTGATAGAGCTGTTAAGGCAGTAAAGAATGCATCCTTTGATATTTATAAGGGTGAAACCTTCTCCCTTGTAGGTGAATCTGGTTCTGGTAAGACTACCATTGGTCGTGCTGTAATTCGTGTAAATCCACTTGCTGGTGGTGAAATCGATTATAAGGGTGTAAGAATTTCTGGTAGAATTCCACACAATCTAGACCGTGATGTAATTCGTAACATTCAAATGGTATTCCAGGATCCAGCTGCATCCTTAAATGAGCGTGCAACTATCGATTATATCGTATCTGAAGGTTTATATAATTTCCATTTATATAAAAATGAGGCAGACCGTGTACAAAAGGTTGAGAATATGATTCAGGAGGTAGGCTTACTACCTGAGCACTTAACTCGTTATCCACATGAATTCTCTGGTGGACAGCGTCAAAGAGTTGGTCTTGCTCGTGCCTTCGTAATGGAGCCTGAACTAATTGTTGCTGATGAGCCTATTTCTGCACTTGACGTATCTATTCGTGCACAAATCTTAAACCTATTAACTAAGTTTAAGGTTGAAAAGGGCTTAACATGCTTATTCATTGCACATGACCTTTCTATCGTAAGATTCATTTCTGATAGAATCGGTGTAATCTATAAAGGTGATATTGTAGAAATTGCAGAGGCAGAGGAATTATTTGACTTCCCTCTACATCCATATACAAGATCATTAATTTCTGCAATTCCTATCCCAGATCCAGTCTTAGAGAAGAATAAGGTGTTATTTACATATGATCCATCTATTCATGATTATTCAACAGATAAGCCATCTTTAGTGGATATTGGTAATAATCACTTAGTATTTGGTAATAAGGCTGAAATCGAGGAATATAAGCGTATTAGAGAATCTGGAGAGCATCCAAAGTCTATTACTCTTATTACTCCAGAGGAAAAGGCAAAGCTAGAAGAGGAAACAAAGAAGGATAATGTAATTAAGGAAGAGGATATTGAGCTTCCACCACTTCATGATACAGGAAGTATTTGGTATGCAATCTTAGGATTCTTCTTCAGTATTATTGGTGCTGTTTTATGGATTGTATTCTATAAGATTAAGTACTTTAGAAACTTCAAGATTTCTAGAAAAGGAACCCTTATTGGTTTAATTCTTAAGGGTGTTGTATTGCTAATCTTTGGTATTGGTCTAATTATTGCAAATACATAAAATTGAATTGATTTATAAAAAGCTTAGCATTTTGTTGCTAAGCTTTTGGCTTATGAGGTATTTATGAGAAAACAAGCAAATCCTAATAATGAATATAGGGTAAAACCTGTTAAGACAATTGAATTAAGTGAAAAGCATTTAAAGCTTAGAATTGTAATATTTATTATTGCTGCAGCTGCTGCAATGTTTTTCATCATTTTTGGAATTGTTCAGTGCTCTAATGTAGATTCTGGATTTGCCCAAATTTCTTCAAACTTCAATTTGTACGATAGGGATTTTACATTGATGTATAATCTTGGAACAAAGAATAAGCCTAATGATGATCATAAAAATGTTATATCCTTATATGATCAAGCATTAAGCCATGCTTATCCACTTTTTGATTCAAGTTCTGATTATGATGGAATAAATAATATGAAATATATTAATGACCATCCAAATACAGATATTGTAGTATCTCCTACACTCTATAAGGCATTTAAGCAGGTAGAAGGATATGATACAAGAATCTTATATCAAGCTCCTATTCATTCCTTATATTTATCTATGTTTTTACAAAATAATGATGATAGTGAATATGAATATGACCCAAAGAATCCTCTTGTACTCGATTGGATCAATTCCTATTTAGCCTATACAAATGATGATACTAAGATACATATCAATTTAAAGGAAAATAATACAGTAGAATTATTTGTTTCAAAAGATTACTTAGAATTTGCTAAGGATAATGGAGCTCCATTTATTGATTTTTCTTATCTTACAAATGCATTTTTAATGGATATTATTGCAGATACTTTAATTACAAATGGCTACACAAGAGGATATATATCCTCCTGTGATGGCTATTTTAGATCCCTATCTAGTTTAGATAGCTATACATATTCTATTGGTGATAAGGTAGAAAATGGATATTTAAATGCTTGTCAAATGGAAATTAAAAGGGGTATAAGAGGTGTATGCTATAGAGCCTATGACCTATATCCTAATGCAAGGAAAAGATATTATATATTATCGGATGGTACGGTAAGAAGCTTCTATATAGATGAAGCAACTGGAATTTCTATGAATTCCTGTCAAACGATGATGTTTTATTCTGAGCATGAAACTATCGTAGATATCGTATTAAAGACAAATAAGTATTATATAAATACTACAATTGATGAGGCAGGTATAAATTCCTTATCTAGCAGTATTAATACTATTTATGTTACCAATAATAAGATATATTACAATGATGATATAACACTAAAGAATCTATTTGATAATGGAGAAATAAAATATGAAGGAGTGAAGATTTCATGATAGAAAGACATAAAAAGCTCATCATATTTTTAACAGCCTATATCATCGTAACGGCTTTAGCTGTAATACCATTTACTATAGTAACGGATGGTACTGGTGTTGCTATTGTATTTTTGGTTTCTACCCTACTAATGCTTTTAATCATTAATATTTGGCATGGTAAGACTATGAAATTAAAATACCTAATCGCATCAGAAAAGAATAAGGCTAGACTTCAGAAATTTGAAGAGGATTTAAAATGCAATAGAGAGCAAAAGAAGCTTATGCTATTTGTTTTTCTATTTTTAGCCATAATAACAATCGCAATGATTATATATTTTGCAATAAGATAAAAGCGGAACTATACCAAGTTCCGCTTTATTTCCTATTATCAAATGCTCTTTTTGATTTACGAATAGATTCTACATAGGTAATGTTATGATTTTCTAAGAATTGCTTAAATTCCTTTAAGCCCTGCTTAACATCATCTACCTCAAATTCAATTTCATAATCAACCTTATCATAATATACACTCTTATCGAAGAAGATTGTACCTGACTTATATGGTGCACTACAACGATATGTTGTAAGCTCTGCCATTTTCTTTACAAAATAGGGTAGGTCAATAATTCTTGCATCTAAACCATTCTCTAAATATTCTAAGGCCTTATCCTTAGAAAGAAGAATATGAGTCTCATCAGCACCAACATCCGCTCTAGTC
>JAFPSY010000152.1:0-8198 GCA_017413585.1 Acholeplasmatales bacterium | reverse complement strand
ACAATTCCAATAATTAGGAATACCTTTTGCATAGTATTAATAATATCTACAATCATAGAAACCTTTAAATAAATCATATTGGTCATTTCATAATAATAGGTATCCGCCTTTTGTAACAATTGTCTAATCTGATCCTCGGAGTAATTTGTTCTTGTAATTACATGATCATATTTCGCATCCAAGCTATCCTTATAATTTGAAATAGTATAATTTACACTTGTTTCTTCTTCTAATGTACCTTTATCCTTAACATATTTTATAGATAATACATTATTATAGGAATCGACATATCCCAACACCTTAAGAGGATATACTTTTGTTGGGGCAGCAAGATAGTATTCAAAATCATATGAATAATTGATTCGATATTCCTGATCCTCTAAAGCCTCAATGGTAAAATCACTATAAACATCATATCTCTTACTTTCTAGATATTCCTTACCTATTTGGATTAGATTATTAAAATCCTGATTACTTATTTCATTTCCATTTAAATATTCTAAAGCTATAGAATAATTGTTCATTACGACTTCCTGTGGAATTTGATCATACCACCCATTATCATTTTCACTGATAATATATCTTGAAATATATTTTACGTAATATCTTTTTAAGATCATATCATAATAATCCTTATTCGCCATGTATACATCATATATAGAGCTCTTGAATTCATTGTCGTTTCTTGTCGAGTAACCATCGTAATACTCTCTCAAAGCATCTTCTAAATCCGTAAAATTTGGAACCTCGGATTGTCTTCCCTCATCCTTAATCTGTTCAAAGATTAAGAATAATTTATCTGCTAGATAATGATGATTAAACCATGCTAAATAATAGGTATTATTCACTTCCTCAAGATAGGCCAAATCCGCCTGATAATCGGAATATCCATTAATTCTATAGGTATTTATATTTGATAATATGTTTGTAATTCTTTCTACATTTTTTTCGTAATAGGAATTAAATACATCTGAATAATTTGGTTCTCTTGTCATTCTATCAATTCTATCTATTAAAGAATACTCATTACCATCTCTCCATCTTCTATATTCACTATAGGTAACATAAATCTCATTATCTATAGGGGCCTTATATTCCATAGCCTCCCCGTTTAAATTATAAAAATTATTCTTTGCGTTATCATCTAAAAATTCACTCGCTGTAAAATTGAACCACTCATCATAGTTAGCCTTCTCTGCATTCATCATAGTATAACGTAGGCCTCTGCCAGAGGTGGTTGGCATAGAGCTCATAGAATCACTAACAAATTTATAATCCTCATAAAAACCATCATATACATAGGCAAATACGTGATAGCTATATTTTAAATAAGACTTATATTCCGTTTCTAATTCAAAGTTTTCCTTTGTTTTTAATTCTTGAAATTTATCCGGAATATTTCCTGTATTATAGATACCTACAATCTTAAATTTTTCATTTATAGATTCTTTTGTATAAAAGGATAGTTGAAATTCATGATCTATAATATCTGAATAAGAGGTAATATCCTCATTTGCTTGAATTAGGGCATCTGCAGCAAATAAGCTAATGGCAATTTCATCCTTATTCTTTGGAGATGTACCTAAATAAAGAGATATGCCACTTTTGGATAACTCATCCATTTTTGCATCAACAAAGCCATTAAATCCATTCATACAATAAAAGGAATCCGATTGCATTCTTTTTTCTAAATTGATAGCACGATCGCTAAAGCCAAAGATTCCAATAAAATGATGTCCTAAGGAATTATTATTTAATTCATTAATTTCATTTTGACTTATCCTTCCTTGACTTGTTGTAGTATAGTGATATGAATTTTCCTTTTTTTCTAAGGTATTATTATTGTAGACATCGGAGCCGCATTCAATTTCATATTCCTTATAAATTGTTTCATAATCATTAGAAGAATTCTCTAAGCCTGAGGCTAAGGAATAATTTGGATCGTATAGCAATAGGGTAGATGCAACACCAAACATTGTTAAAGCAACTAAAGTTAAAAAGATAGTAAATATCATACGTATTGGCTTAGTTTTTAATGAGGATGCACCCATCTTAAAGGCTCTTGCCATAGGTAATCTCGATTTTATAAATTTTGTTTTCGAGGCATCATATTCTTCAAGCTTTATATCGGATGTATCCTTGAATACCTCCGATTTATTATCGCTTCTGATATGAGAGATTTGTTTAATTAAAGGTATTTGCTTTTCACCCTTAGATATGATAACCTCTCCATCTTCTTCATGTAATAAATCATATAAGCCTATAAATTCTTCCTTTGTCATATCCTTAGCATTCTTAATCGATATGACATTATCATTTATAACCTCTATATGATTTGAAATCTGTTTTGCTAATACAGTTTCCTTTGTAACATCACTGATAATCTTACCATCGGATAATTCAATGATTCTATCTCCATAATATTCTGCAAAATCTCTATCGTGAGATACAACGATAATAAGCTTTTCTAAAGAAAGCTTTTTTAATGTGTCAAATACTTGTTTACCTGTATTGGAATCTAGTGCACCAGTAGGCTCATCTGCCATAATGATTTCTGGATTTTTAATTAAAGCTCTTGCAATGGCAATTCTTTGCTTTTGTCCACCGGATAAGGTATTTGGCTTTCTTTTTCCGTATCCGCTTAAATCCACAGCCTCTAGAATCTTATCTACAGCCTGTTTATCATTCTTTTTTCCCTGAAGCTGTAAGGCTAAAGAAATATTTTGTTCTACATTAAATTCATTTAATATGTTGTATTCTTGGAAGATAAAGCCAATAAAAGTATTTCTGTAAGAATCAAAATCTGAAGAAGAAAATGATTTCGAATTTCTTCCTTTTATTATAATTTCTCCATCATCTGGCTTATCTAGTCCACCAGTTACATTTAATAATGTAGATTTACCAGAACCAGATTTTCCAAGTAAAAATACTAATCCCTTAGATGGAAATTTAATGGATACACCATCTAAGGCTTTAACTATAACTCCTCCTTTGGATTTATAGATTTTTGTTAAATTTCTTATTTCTAGCATAGGTCTCCCATCCCTTCTGTTTTTGCAATTCAATTAAAGCATACTTTTTATAGAAAAAAAACATTTTTCCATTTTTATGCCCTTTAAATAGAAAATATGCCCAATTTTGGGCATATAATCTATTTCTTTTTCTTATTAGGATTATAAGTAAACATCTTTCTATAGATATCGTTAGAGAAGAATTTCTTATGCTTTGGATTGGAATCTTCTTCCTCATCCTCGTCTTCATCATCTTCCTCTTCTTCGTCATCATCATCTTCTTCATCGTCTTCATCTTCATCTAAATCCATATCAAGATCTTCGTCAGATTCCTCTTTTGGCTCTTCTATAGGTTTAATATCTTCAACAGATTCAGGCGCTTCATTCGATGATGAATCTTTAACTTCTTCATCTTCCTTTAATTCCTCTTCAGAGAAATAGGAATCCACATATTCTTCCTCTTTTTCCATAGTAGGGGCTTCTTCAGTTTCAACAGCTTCTTCCTCTAGATTGGATGTAGAGCCATCAACTTCCTCATCCTCATTTAGTTCTTCTTCAGTAAAATAGGAATCTACATACTCTTCTTCCTTAGAAGCTTCTAGAGAATTATCCTCTTCTTTAGATTCTTCCTCTTCATTTAATTCTTCTTCAGTAAAATAAGAATCTACATATTCTTCCTCTTTTGATTCTTCTTTAGAATTATCTTCTTCAAGCTCATCTGTGGATTCTTTCTCTTCTAAAATAGAATCAGAGCCATCGATTTCCTCATCATTATCCTCATATTTTGAATCGATTGCTAAATTTTCTTCTTCATTATTTATAGAATCATCTTCTATATCTAAATCAAGGGAATCCATAGATTCTTCCTCTACATCCTCTATAGAATCATCGACTTCCTCATCATCAAAGAAGGATTTTTTTCCATCATCGTTAGAGGAATTAAATGGATCTAAGAAGGAAGGTTCTTCCTTAGATTCAGCATCTTCGATAAAATTATCAACCTCTTCGTCAGAATCATCATATTTTGAATCGATTTCCTCATCACTATAATCAGATTCCTCTGTTGAAGCATCAATTTCTTCTTTAGAATCATCGACTTCTTCTTCACTATCGTATTTAGAATCAATAGAATTATCCATATCTATAGGTTCTTCCTCTTTTGAGTCTTCTATATCTTGATTAGATTCTTCTATAGCTTCTTCAATAAATTCTTCAGTTGTCTCATCTTCTAATGCTTCCTCTTCCATAGGGGTCTCTAGATTTTCTTCCTCTTGCACTTCGGTATCTTCAGTAGAGTCTTCTTTATCTAATGATTCTTGTGCTTCTATATCCTCTTTTTCTTCAGCATGTTCCTCGTTTAATTCTTCTTCTGGTTCAAATACTGGTTCTTGAACATCTTCATCTTTAGGTGTATCTAAAGCTTCCTCAACAGTATCGATTTCTTCCTTCTCTTCTTCAACTAAAGCTTCAGGTTGTTCTTCAGCTACTTCTTGAGTTTCTTCTACATCCTCTAGTTTTTCTTCAGAATCTGTAGATTCCTTAAATGGATCATCCTTTTCATCAATTTCAGGAATAGAATTTAAGAAGGCATCAAATTCATCATCAATATCTTCCTTGGTTTCTTCCTTAGGTAAAATTGGCTCTTGGAATACAGGATCAATATCCTCTTTAAATGGATCAAAATCCATCACAGGATTTTTAAGTGGAACCTTTGGAACAAATTTTTTAGGCTCCTCTGGTGCCTTTTCAGGAATGGAATTTAAGAAGGCATCAAATTCGTCATCGATTTCCTCTTCGGTTTCTTCCTTTTCTTCTTCAACTGGATTTTTAATAGGTTCTTCTTCAATCTTTTCATCTAAATTGAATATTGGAAGTGGGATTTCTTCTTTTTCTTCTTTCTCTTCATCCTCTTCCTCGTGCTCTATTTCTTCAATTGGAACATCTCCCATTTCAGCTTGATTATATTCCTCTAATGGATCGATTTCCTTTTCTTCCTCATAGCTTGGCTCAAAGGATGGCTCTTCTTCTGGGTTATAATCAATTTCATTACCATTCTCATCGACATAGATGATTTCTTCAACTACCTCTTCATCATCCTTCTTTGATTCGTAATTGATTACCTCAGAAATATATTCCTCTGTTTCATCTGCAGCTAGAGATTCAGGTCTTTCCTCATCAACATCCTCAGATTCACCAAAGACATGTCGTAAGGCAGGAGATTTCGCTAAGGCTTCATATTCATCCTTCATCGTATCATATTTCTTTAAGGCTACATCCTCAACTGCTTTGGCATTTTTCATGATGTTATCGTAATCGTCAATTAAATGATTAACGATTCTTTCGTCAAGCTTACCAGCCTTTGCGTCACTAAGTAAAATGGATTGAATTTTTTCTGGAGTAAAGGCAGCCTTATAGCTTCTTTTACAGTATAGTGCACTACAAATATCCGCAACAGCAAGTACCTTATCCGCACTGGTTAAATCCTTTTTTGTAATACCTAAAGGATAACCAGAGCCATCAAGCTTTTCATGGTGTCTTGCGGCAATTTCAACAATGACATAGGAAAAACAGCCTTCAATGATTTCCTTAGTGTATTTTGCGTGGCTTTGCATAACTTGAAGTGCCTCGCCCTCAAGCTTGCCTGGGAAGCACAAGATTTCAAGAGGAACTCGAATTTTACCGATATCATGAACCTTACCTGCAATTTCAATCGCTCTTGAGGTAGATTCTGTTAGCTTGCAGCTAATCGCAAGGTCATATGCAATTTGAGCTGTAGTTACGGTATGTGCCATCGTTTCATGATTGTGGAATTCAAACATGAAGGATGTGGTATCTAAGAATTCACCTAGGGTGTCTGTACCATAGTCAGCTAGGGAAATATATTTTGATGTTTCATAAACATATAATTCACTTTCGCTATTTAGCTTTTCTATAATATCTGGATGATCCTTTAATAGCTTAATAACCTTTTTTACTTGATCCGGATGATATTTCTTTTTTCTTCTATCTTCCCTTAAAATTTCTTCAATTTCATCTACGTCCTTGCGTTCATAGATATATAAGCTTACATGATCTAATAAAGTCATCAATAAGCCCATTTCATAATCTGGGTTACTAACATCCTCCATGTATTTTGCCTTATAGAATAAAAGAGGTCTTGCAGCCTCACCTAAAGGAGAGCACTGGTGTAAAAAGGCATAGGATGATGCAGCAGCTAATGCAGGGTCATTGGATGGTACAGCACCATCCATATAGAATAAGCCAATATCCTTTAGCATACATAATAAGACATGCTGGTGAGATAATTCTGTATCTAGCTTATATTTTTCTAAATAACGCTTCATAAGGAATGCTGTACGCATTCCTGAATCCACATAGCTTTTATTGATTTCATTTAATACCTTTCTTAAGAATTTTAAGATAGTATTCGCATTATAATAATTCTCATTGTAATACTTATTCTCCATATCATCACCCACATATCGCTTTTTAAATTATTATATATCAAAAAAAATGCTTTTTCTATATAAAAGAAAAACCTGTATATTAAATATACAGGCATTCTCCCTTTTGAATAATTCTACCATCTAGCTTTAGGAATACAATCGCATCATTTAAAATCTTTTTTGTGTTATCCGTTAGCCTTGAAAAGCCTAAAAGCTTTAATAATGCTTTAAATGCACCATCGATGGTAATCCCTTGGGAATAGGATACAATTTCATATAATCCCTCCATTAATTCCTCTATTGGTATTTCATTAAGCATACGAGAGGAATTAATTCTTAATTTAGGATTATCCTTCACATTAAGCCAAATCGTATTACCAATAGTAATCGCATCCTTTGGCATAGCCTTTATAGCTTCATTTTTAACCACATTGGTAATTCTTGTTTTACCTAGTGCCATTGCACATTTTCTTAAATAATATTCCTTGTTAATTGGTTCTTCCTTCTTTAATAAATCCGTCATGGCATATTCTAAGCCTTTATTCATATAATTTCTCATTAAAACCTCATTTGGAGTTTCCTTATAGGATTCAAAATGAGATTCCAATGTATCGCTAGATTCACTAATAAAGGATTCGATAACCTCTTCCTTTTTCTCTTCTTCAGCTTCATTTCTTAAATAATCTAATAGCTTGGCTAATTCATTATCCATATCCTTATTAAAGCTTACAGAATAAATCTTATAATATTTCCAGCCAGATCTTTTTAGTAGCATCTCAATTAAGCGATAATCATCTCTTACATTATCATGGATAGATAATCCATCTAAAGTAACCGCACATAAGAAATTATCCTTACCCTTTTCTTTAATAGCAAGAGGAATCTTAAATCTTGATGTACCATAATTGGTATAGCAATCATAATTGTTTTCCTCTAGGAATTCCTTTACCTTATGGATAATTCCATTATCTAATTCACTATAATTCATATTTTGATGAATATTTTCAGCAAAATCTAAATATTCCTTTAATAGCTTAACACCAATAGATTCTGTATTATTATCCTTAATATCGATAGCCTTTATAGAAGATACAATGGTAATATTATATTTTGATCTTGTTATGGCAACATTTAATCTTCTTTCTCCACCTAAATTATTTAATGGACCGAAGCGCTGATAGAATTTATGATCACTATTATATCCATAACAAATAGAGAATATAATTCTATCTCTTTCATCACCCTGAACCGTTTCTAGATTCTTTACAAAGAAGGGCTCAGATACCTCATCTGTAAAATATTTACTTAATTCAGGATATTTTGTTATTTTTTCATCAACTAAATCAGAAATTAAATCTGCCTGTACCTTAGAGAAGGCAACAACACCCAAGGATTTATCGCTATTTTTATAATGGTCTATAACCATATCCGCAATTAAATTTGCTTCCATTTCATTGGTTCTAGTCTTTTGGTTATAAATTCCATCCTTCACATAGATAAAATCAATACCAAAGCCACTCTTATTTTTAATTGCTTCTGGAATGGTAATAAGTGTAGAATCATAGAAATTCTTATTCGAGAATGCAATAAGCTCCTCACTTCTACTTCGATAATGCCATTTTAGGCTTAACGTATTAAAATTCGATAGTGCCATATCTAAGATAGATTCATCAATAGAATCATAATCATCCTCTAGATCCTCTGCTTGAGCATTAAAGAAATTGGAAGGTGGCATTTGCTT
>JAFPSY010000151.1:0-8718 GCA_017413585.1 Acholeplasmatales bacterium | reverse complement strand
ATAATAGTTAGTTTAAACTAACCATTATCATTTTATCATAATTCTTATATATGTCAACTCATAATATGTAAGAAAGCGATTTATTATTCTTTAGAAATACTTGCCTCTAAAGAGCGGTAAACCTTACGAAACATTTTAGCCTGTCCCTTACTTGATGCATCCACATGATGAATATTTTCATCTCTAATCCCCATCATATTTCCTACTCTCTTTTCATCGATGCCAGAGGCTAAAAAATTAAATTCAAAGCCTTGCTTTTCATATAGCTTAATCATCTTAGAAATCATTTTATAGGTATAGACTTGACTAGAATTTTCCATTCCATCGGTAGTAATATAGAAAAGTACCTTTCTATCCTCTACGTCACTAAAGCGTTCAATAGTAAAGCCTATGGTATCTAATAGGGCAGTAGATCCACCACATAGATAATCCTCATATTCCATATTCTTTACATCACTAATTTTTGTTCTATTTTCAATTATCTCATAGGAATTATTAAATAATACTGTAGTAACATATAATTCCTCTTCTAATCCCTTAAGCTTAGAAAGTAATTCATTATATCCACCTACGGCATCCTTTTTCAAATCACACATAGAACCACTCTTATCTAAAATAAATACTACTTCTGTTTTTTTCATTTTATCTTCCTCCTTCATTCTAACTAAAGTATAGCAAGGAAAAAGAAAAAAATGGTCGCATAGAATGCGACCTTTTACAAATTATTTAAATAGCACATTTACATCATGATCATATAGAGCTTGATTAATTTCTATAACATCATATTTCTTATTTTCTATAAAATATCTAATAATGACATCTGCCTTTGTTGAAAAGCTTAGGCTATAGCCAGCTCTTGCAATTAAATCTAAGGCAGTATCTATTTCAAGCTCAAGACCTAAGCAAAGTAGGATAACGGTAGCCTTTGAAGGATGGTATTCACTATCAGACCTAATTTTAGAAAATAATCTTTTATCAATATTTGCCTTTTGATAGACATCGGAATCCTTAAGATTTTTCTTATCGATTAATTCAAATAATTTTTCTTGGAATGTATCATCCATTTGATTAAGCCTACCCTCTAGGGAGCCATCACGAAGCATAGCCATTTCATCCTTTGACTTTTTCTTAGACATGATGGGTTCCATTTGAAGTGGCGTAGCCTTTCTTGCAACAAATAGCTTTCCACCTCTTCTTGGGACAATATCATCTGGGGTTCTTTTTATTATAGGCTTATAATTCTTTTCTATATATTCATCTAGTAATGTCCATTTTTCCATATTCTCCATTTTCTTCACCTCCAAACGATACATATATTATAGCATATCTTATAAACAAAAAAGTACTACTTTCGTGTAGTACTCTTATTTTTTAAAGTTATTTATAGCCATTTTAATTAAGAAAACGGCCTCTTTAACATTATCCTTGTTTGTTGCAAGATTAATTCTTACAAAGGATTTACCTGCCTCTCCATATTCTATACCTGGAGTAATATATAAGCCTGTCGAGTTATAAATATGGTCTACGAATTCCTTTGCATCTAAGGTATAGTATGATACATCCACCCAAAGTAAATATAGGGCGTGTGCTTCTATGAAGATAAGCTTTGTATCCTTAAGCCCTTCTATAAACAATCTTTTATTTTCCTTTACATAGGCATTCATTTCATTTACCCAAACCTCACCATCATTTAATGCATTTATGATTGGGGTATAGGCAAATACATTACCCTCAGCACATTCATCAGTATTTAATCCTCTCCATACCTTATGCCTTAAAAATGGATTAGGTATTACTACAGCACTAGACTGAAGCCCAGGTATACCAAAGCATTTCGTCGCACTTATTGCCGTAACGGAATTCATCTTACATGCATCGGATACAGAGCAATATGGAATGTATTCATAACCCTCTTCTACAATATCACAATGGATTTCATCCGATAATACAACGACATTGTATTTAACACTCATCTCTCCTATTCTTTTAAGTTCCTCTTTACTCCATATTCTTCCAACAGGATTATGAGGATTACATAAAATCATAAGAGTAGCCTGTGGGTCCTTCATTTTGTTTTCTAAATCAGAAAAATCAATTTTATATTCATGATTTTCATAAATCAAATCAGAGGATAAAACGACACGACCATTATTCAATATAGAATTATAGAAAATGTTATAGCATGGCGTTAATAAAATAACCTTTTCTGCAGGTGTAGTAAGCTTTCTTACGGTAGATGAAATCGTAGGTACTACTCCTGTTGAAAATAACATCCAATCCTTTTCAAATTCAACATGATGTCTTCTTTTCCACCAAGAAATATAGGCTAAGAAATATTCATCTGGAGTAATAGAATATCCATAAACTGGACATTTCATTCTATCTAATATAGCCTGATTAATTCCATCAAATACAGGAAAATCCATATCCGCAACCCACATAGGAAGCTTAGAATCTATGGAATCCCATTTTAATGAATTTGTATTTTTTCTTGATATTTTCTTATCAAAATCATACATTTTACTTTCCCTCTATAATTGTTGTTTTTGACTTATCAATTAAATTTTCATCTAATATGACTTCATCAATTGCCTTTGCTTTAATTACTCCATTATATGGATTCTTAACCGAATCAATTTTTGAATTGATGGTTGCATCTACATCATGACAGAATTCGAAGCATAAATTCGTATTTAATAGCTTACAGTTCTCCATGGTAATATTATCCATATAGCACATACCCTGAAGAGAATCTATAGTACAATTTACAAATTTAATGTTCTTTGAATTCCAACCTAAGTATTCACCAATGATGGTTGAATCATATACAACTACATTTTCACAATTCCAAAATGAATCCTTAGAATTCATTTTCGCATTATGTATTTCTATATTCTTAGCTCCATCAAAGGCATAATTACCTGCAAGAGTAAAATTCTCAATTTTAATATTTTTAGAATTCATGCAAAAATAATTACCTTTAGCCACTACATTTTTAAGTGTAATATTTTCACATGTCCAGAAGGTTTCCTCTGCATTAGGAAGTGTAACATTTTCCAAATAGATATCACTAGATCTTCTAAATTGCTTAGGTGCCTCAATAAAGGAATCGATGATTCTTAAATCATGTGTATACCAAATACCACTTCTTGCGGTATCTAGCCATGTTGTATTAAATACCTCTACATGGTTACAATACCAAAGTGGATATTTCCATTTGAAGATACAATTTCTTAATTTTATATTTTTGGATTCCTTTAAAGGAGATTCTCCATCCATAAATGTAGAATCCACAATTTCTAAATCCTTTGAATTATATAATGCTCTTTCGCCAACAAATAGGCCTTGTTCTAATTTTTTCATAGGTCAACCTCACACAAATGTATTATACATTATTTCAAATTCTTTTAAAAGAATTCTAAATTATATAACATTGTGTATTACAAATAATGCTTCATTGTCTCATAAATCCAATACGAAAACCTTGTTTTTGGATAGCTTTTTTCATATTCTCTTATTCTTTTATAAAGAGGCAATCCATCCGATACATCATGCCATATATCGATAAATGCATAATCGATAGATGAATCAAAATGCTTGAAATAGCTGAAGCAATCCTCTTCAATTATTTTAATTTTATCTTTGTTTTTTATTTGAGGTAAGATATATTTTTTAAATAATTCAATGACCTCTTTATCTCTTTCGATTACTGTAACGGACTTAACATTATCCTTATTTGCAACCATAAATGTATAATACCCAAGCCCAAGACCAATGGTTAAGACATTCCCAAATGCTTCCTCTATTGGCTTTTTCATCGTATTGATTTCATTTGGTGTAACGCTCATCCAAAGACGATTCCCCTCATATACCGCTGGGTAATAAAAGGGCTTATCAAAATACCCTAAGGATGGAACGACCTTATCTTCTAGAGCTATAAAATCATCCTTAACAAATAATTCAAATGGTTCATATTTATCTAAAGAAAATCTCCATTTACCTATTTTTTTATTTGGAAAATGAATGGTTTTATAATATAAATCATTTTGATATTCCTTTAAATCTAATAAGGATAGATTATCTCCAAAATAATTCTTTAAATTATAATCCTCTATATTTAATATCTGTATAAGTAGGCTTCTATAGGCTAATTCTATAGGTAGCCCCTCCTTAACCATTTTATGGATTATATTCGTATTTATTTCTTTAGGATTATTATTTAAATAATCACTAAGTAGAGATAATATATAAAGATCATTTTTATTCATATCTTCACCTTTTTAAAAAATCCCCATAAAGATGGGGATAATTTTATTCTATATAGCTGGAACGTATGTAATCGATACTTCTCCATTATCACGGTTAAATTCGATATCCTTAACCTTAATGAAATTAGAATGTCCTTGAGTTAATGTATCCTCATCGATAACAATTTCATCAAAGAAATTATCGTTAGGAACTAGAGTTTTACCTAGGGTAAAGCTTTCAACATCAAATTTAACTTCCTTTACATAATTGGATTCCTTAACAACAGTTTCCTTTACGGAAGCATTTAATAATGTCTTTAAATTATTGATGGATACCTCTGCTAAAATATTTGATTTTGTATTTGAAGCATCAACATCAAAATATAAATTATTCAAGCCGAATTTGAATTCATAGCCTCCAAGAGTAAGTGGATCTAGATTGTAGCTTTTTGCATCAAATTTATGCTGAATGATATAATTGAAGCATTCCTCACTCATTGTAACCCTTGTACCAGTAAGTGCTATAGAGGATGGATCAAGCTCATAGAATTGTGGAGTTGGAATATCATAATTAATAAAGATATTCTTTGTGTCCATAGATAAATCTAGGTGTGCATTTTCACCCTGTGTATAGCTTGTTGTAAAGGTTGCACCACCAAAGAAATCCTTGAAACGATTTGTACCACTAAATTTTTCAATTTGCTGATTCAAATCTAAATTTAATGTTAAATTTTCAATATCAAAGATGTCATTCTTACTATCCTTAAATAAAGAGAATTTATTGAAGAAGCCTTTTACGAAGCCTGCAGAAATGCTCATTTTATTACCAAGCTTTAATTCTCCAAGCTTTAAATATAATACATTATCTACAATAGATGGTGCTTCTTCTAGTCCTAGGGTTATCGTTGTGTTATAAAAGCCAAAGGCACTTCCTCTAGCAACGACACCAAAGTTATTATTAACCTCCTTAAATTCAATAGAATTCAAGGAAACAACACCATTTTGAATGATTTTATCTGTACCACCATCCTTTAAATAGGTTGGGTTATTAATCGATTCATTTGTTCTAATGATATCCGTAACACAATCATTGATGTCTTGGTAGGTAAAGCTAAAATCAATCTTGTTATTTTCACTTGTTGGTCTATCCTCTTTTTGAATTAATGCAATCTTATCTAAGGATTCATAAATACCCTTTCCTAATAGACCATCAAGAGTTGTTAAATCCTCACTTGGTTTATAATCTGGTGTACTATTATCACTGATTACAAGTAAAAATACAATAACTGCAACCACTAAAACTAAGATGAGGATTAATAATGCCTTAAGTATCCTTTTTAAAAGCTTCATATTACTACCTCGTGAATTTTGAAATTAAAAATAAAGATAAAAGTGTTAAAACTGCACCGACAGATGCCAAAATGATACCAAAGATTCTGTATGCTTCAGACCCAAATAGGGCAATGCCAACCCATAGCATAGATACAGCAAGTGCAGCTATAAAGCAAATGAATGTAAGCTTCGCATTTGAAGCCTTAGAATGAGACTTTTCTAAAGATGTTTTATCTGCCATAATACCCCTCCTAGCCTATAATATTAAAGCCAATTAATATAAATAATACTAATACAAGAGCTTGTAATAATAAGGATAAATATATTGTGAAGGAAAAATAAGATTTATTGGTTTTATGATGTGCAACAAGTCTACCAATGAATCCACCAAGTGCACCACCAAATACAACACTAGAAAGTAATGTTTTTTCTTTAATTCTTACCTCACTTTGATTCTTTTCTGCCATCTTCTTATCCTTAAGGAATAAAAAGAAGGTAAATAAGCTCATTAAAGCTAAATATGCAATATAAATAATTAAAACAATTTTTTGATATGTCATATGTATTCACTCCTCTTTTGGACAAACCTATTATATCAAAAATGAGAAAAAAATAAAATAAAAATGAGGACATTAATCCTCATATAATATAATTTCACCTGATTCAATCGTTTTTTTAACATCGATTACTCTTTGATTGGAAGAACCAGCATACTTAAGCCTTGGATCCTTTTTATCTACCATAAATCTTCCATCGACTAAGACATCTATGTATTTGAATATTTCCTTATTTGGAATTTCATCAAATAAATAGCCACTCCAAGCCCAAAGAGTTTTCTTTGGATACATTTCCTTAAAGCGCCTTGCAAGATGTATTGTACCATCTATATTTAAAGGATGCATGGGCTCTCCACCTAATATGGAAAGCCCATCAATATAATCTTCCTTGCAAAATTCTAATATTTTATTTTCAATATCTAAAGTATATTCCTTACCTAAATTGAAATCCCAGGTTTCAGAATTGAAGCAGGATTTACAGTGAAACATACAGCCTTGAAAAAATACAGATACTCTTACACCAGGTCCGTTAGAAATATCCATTTTACGAACCTTATTGTAACGCATTATAGATCACTATCCTTATTATCTAAGTGAACAACTCTTTCCTTGATTTCCTGAGTTCTACCCTTATTCCAGAAGTTCGTGCCAATATAGCCACAGGTTCTTCTTGCAACATTAAGTAGCTTATGGTCTCTACATCCACAATTTGGACAATACCATTCTAAATTCTCATCAAGCTTAATCTCACCATTATATCCACATGCCTGACAATAATCCGATTTGGTATTTAATTCAGCATACATAATATTATCGTAGATGAATTTAACAACATTCATTACAGCATCGATATTATTATTTAAATCAGAGGTCTCAATATAAGAAATTGCTCCACCTGGAGATAGACGCTGGAATTCACTTTCAATCTTTAATTTCTCATAAGCATCAATTTCTTCAAATACAGGTACATGATAGGAATTTGTAATATAGTCTCTATCGGTAATACCCTTAATGACACCAAAGCGATCCTTTAGGCACTTTGCAAATTTATAGGTTGTAGATTCAATTGGAGTACCATAAACAGAATAATCAATATCCTCCTGGGCCTTCCATTCCTTACATTTATCATTTAATAATTGCATTACCTTAAGACCAAATTCCTTACCCTCACCACCATCTGTATGAGAGTGTCCTGTCATATATTTAACACATTCATATAATCCAGCATAGCCTAAGGAAATTGTAGAATAACCACCATGAAGCAATGGCTCAATGGATTCCCCCTTCTTTAATCTTGCATGAGCACCATATTGCCATAAAATTGGTGCAACATCAGAGGTTACCTTAGATAATCTCTTATGACGAATTTGAAGTGCTCTATGGCAAAGCTCTAATCTCTCATCCATAATCTTAAAGAATTTATCCATATCCTTATCGGAGGATAAGGCTGCATCAACTAAATTGATGGTTACAACACCTTGGTTAAATCTACCATAATATTTTGGCTTACCATTCTTATCCACATATGGAGTTAAAAAGGATCTACAGCCCATGCATGGGTAGCAATTTCCATTACCATTCTTATCAATTTTATATTCCTTCATCTTCTTTTCAGAAATATAATCTGGTACCATACGCTTAGCAGTACACTTGCAAGCAAGCATAGTTAAATAATAATATTTTGAATTCTCATGAATATTATCCTCCTCAAGCACATATAAAAGCTTTGGGAAGGCAGGAGTAATATATACACCCTTTTCATTTTTCATACCAACAATTCTTTGCTTAAGGGTTTCTTCAATAAGCATAGCAAGCTCTTCTTTATATTCCTTTGTTTCACCTAAATACATACAAACGGATAAAAATGGAGCTTGACCATTGGTTGTTGTCATAGAATTAATCTGATATTGGAAGGTTTGTACACCATCTGTAATTTCCTTTGCTAAATCCTCATTAGCAAATTTAGTTACTAATTCAGGTTCTAATCCTCTATTTTGATATTTCTTAATATAATACTCCTTAGATAGACGAACAAATGGAGCTAAATGGGTTAAGGAAATGGTTGTACCACCATACTGGCTAGATGCAACGCAGGTAATGATTTGTGTTGCGATCGTCATAGCGGTTAAAAATCTATGAGGCTTCTCAATCATTACACCATTAATATTTGTACCATTTTGTAGCATATCCTCTAAATTAATTAAATTACAATTATGTAATGCGTTTTGTGCAAAGTAATCTGCATCATGGAAATGGATAATACCAGCATCATGTGCATCAACAATATCCTGAGGTAATAAAAATCTCTTGGTAATATCTGTTGATGTAATACCTGCAATATAATCTCTTTGGGTAGTTACTACTCTAGCATTCTTATTCGAATTTTCTGTATTCCAATATTCATTAGAACCATCAATCAGCTCACGGATGGTTTGGTCTGTAGTATTGCTCTTACGAACAAGCTCCCTACGGTAGCGGTATGTAATATACTTCTTTGCTACCTCATACTTGCCAATAGCCATAAGCTTCATTTCGATGATATCCTGAATATCCTCAACTAAGATTCTTTTCTTGTCCCTTGT
>JAFPSY010000150.1:0-1611 GCA_017413585.1 Acholeplasmatales bacterium | reverse complement strand
AGTTGATGCCTTATCAACTATCGTTCATAAGGATTTTGCTTACGATAGAGGAAGAATTTTAGTTGAAAAGCTAAAAGAAATAATTCCAAGACAGCAATTTGAGGTTCCTGTTCAGGCTGTTATAAATCATAAGGTAATTGCTAGAAGTGATATTAAGGCATTAAGAAAAGATGTATTAGCTAAATGCTATGGTGGAGATATTTCTAGAAAGAAAAAGCTTCTAGAAAAGCAAAAGGAAGGAAAGAAAAAGATGAAGGCTATTGGTACTGTAGAGGTACCACAGGAGGCATTCCTTGCAATCCTTTCAACTGATGAAGATTAATAAAGGCTATCAGGCGCCTTTAAAAGCCTGAAGAAAGAAGGAAATAGAATGAAGAAGGATAATTGTCCATATTGCCAACAAGGTGAATTCTTGGCTAAATTTGGTGTTTTAGCATTCGAGACTGAAACATCTGAGGTTATTGTATTTAAGGATCAGGCTAATAAAGGTAGATGCATTGTTGCATATAAGGCTGATCACGTAGCTGAAATCAAGGATTTAAGCGACGAAGAAAGAAATAAGTTTATGAAGGATGTTGCTGATGTAGCTAAGGCTATCGATAAGGCTTATCATCCTTACCGTATCAACTATGGTGCATTTGGTGATACCTTAGGTCACTTACATTTCCATATCGTACCTAAGTATGAGGGTGGAGATTCATTTGGTGGTATGTTCGTTATGAATCATGGTGCTGAAAATTATGCAAGTGAGGCTGAAATTAACGAAGTTATCGCTAATTTAAAGAAGTATTACAAGGCTTAAATATAATTTTTGACTAAAAGGCGGATTTTCGCCTTTTTTTAATTGATTTCTAAAATTCATAGTATTATAATATGTTTGTCATATTAAGGGGAGCCTTTGGCTGAGAGGAATTAATATTCGACCCTTGACCTGATCTAGGTAATGCTAGCGTAGGGAATAATGTGAGAGTTATAAATATACTCAAAACTATTCTTTTTTGTAAAGCATGTCCTAGCGGACATTTTTTTATTTTAAAAAAGGAGAAGAAGGAAAAAATGAATAAAAAAATTTCAGTTAGAGTGCTTGCTGAAATAGCAATCTTTGCTGCATTAGGCTTTGCACTTGACGCCCTTCAAGGTGGCATTTTTAAGGGCGTATTCGCAAATGGTGGATCTATTGGTCTTGCTATGGTACCTGTATTCATCATTGCGTATAGAAGAGGCTTATTACCAGGAATCGCTTGTGGTTTAGTATTAAGCTTTGTTCAAATGCTTGGTGGTGTATACATTATAAGTAGTGCATCATATAGTGGCGCTATGAAGGTTTTAGCTCCATTTGCTCAAGTAATGTTAGATTATGTATTAGGCTATACAATCGTTGGTATTGCAGGTGCGTTCTCTGGTAAATATAAGAACGCAGAAAGCTTTAACCAAAAGGTTTATTGGATTGTTGTAGGTACTGTTATTGGTGGCTTAGGAAAATATGCTATGCACGTATTATCAGGTGGCTTATTCTGGTTAGACCCTGAAATTGAATTTATGGGTGTAAACGGTGGCTCTTGGTTATATTCATTTGTTTATAATGGTGCTTATTGTATTCCAAATATTATT
>JAFPSY010000016.1:0-1836 GCA_017413585.1 Acholeplasmatales bacterium | reverse complement strand
TTGAGAAAATATATTGACATATGCATATATATTTATATATTTTATACATTATTTTAGAAAAATGACACTAAAAGAAAAAGAGCCTTACTCACAAATAAATGAGTGTGCGGCTCTAGTTCATCAAATTCATAATTACAATCCAAACATGTATAATGCATCTTTTACCAAATCACGATTCTCTTCTTTGGCTCAATATACATAGAATCGGACTCCTTTACATCGAATGCCTGATACCATTCTGTAAAGTTTCTAGGTGGAATATTTGCACGAAGCTTCGCAGGAGAATGAACATCATTCGTTAATAGATATAATGTAAACTGCTCCTTTGCCTTCATACACCAAATCTTAGCCCAGTTTTCAAAATATAATTTGAAATCTGTATTAGGAATTTCATGCATAATAGCTAGAGTAACTGCCATACCACCATTGTCGGCGATATTTTCAGATACAACTAATTCTCCATTTACCTTACCACTTAGGAATGGAATACCATCGAATTGTTGAATCATATCCTTAGTAAGCTTTTGGAAGGCTTGGTAATCCTCTTCCTTCCACCAATTCTTAATATTACCATTTTCATCGAATTGTGCACCATTATTATCGAATGCATGAGAGATTTCATGACCAATAACTGCACCAATTCCACCTAAGTTTTCAGAAATAGTTTGATGAATCGAATAGAATGGCTTTTGTAAAATTGCAGCTGGGAAGGTAATATCATTTGCAGATGGGTTATAACAAGCATTTACCATATGGCCTGGCATTGCCCATTCTGTACGGTCAACCTTCTTATTAAGCTTTTCTAAATTATCCATAGATTTTAAGATAGAAACCTTTACCATGGAATCATAGTAGGATAAATCCTCATTTAAATCCATTTTGCTATAAAGGTCATGAATATAATCTGGATATCCCATTTTAATTTCTATAGTGGATAATTTTTTAATTGCTTGAATTTTAGTCTCTTCTGTTAGGAATGTATTGTTCTTCATTCTAACCTTATACATTTCAATAATCTTCTTTACTAAAGAAACAATATCCTTCTTTGCTTCTTCACCGAAGTATTCCCTACCATAATATACACCAATAGGCTCACTATATACCCTAGATACAGCCATATATGCTTGCTTTTCAAGCTTTGGTGATGCATCAATTCCCATTAATGCCTTTCTAAATATTACGCTAATTTCAGCTAGCTCCTCACTTAAGGTAAAGGATGATTTTAATAAATATTTTACATAAGCCCAGTGAACATAAAGCTCTAAATTATCTAGATTAAAATATGTATTAAATTCTTTAATTGCTCTTGGGTCATATACGACGATAGTCTTAGGGAATTCATCCTTATATTCTTTTTTTAGCATTCCCATGAAATCAAAAGGCTTTAAGCTTTCTATAACCTCTTCAAGTGGTGTTGGATTATAATTCTTAACATAATCTGCCCACTCAAGCTGACTCTTAACGCATTTTGCAATTAAGCCATCAAATTTAACAGCATCCTCTAAGTACTTTTCTTGCTCCTCCTTAGATAAAGGCGTAAAAGCAAGAGCCTTAGATGCCATATCCTTATACACATTTAAAAGCTGTAAACCAGCCTCGTTACCTTCCTCATAATATGTTGTATCAGGTAAGAATAAAGATGGACCTAAAATAATAAAGGAATTCTTTGTTGCATCTCCCATATCAGGCTCAACGCCAGCTTGGAATGGTAGTGGTACATCCTTAAGTAAGAAATCTAATGCTAATGCATTTAAATCCTCTATAGATTTAATGGACTCTATAACGGCTAAATCCTTTAAAATAGGCTTAATTCCTTCTTCGTTTCTTCTTTTGGTA
>JAFPSY010000149.1:0-5469 GCA_017413585.1 Acholeplasmatales bacterium | reverse complement strand
CTAATGAGTGGTATTTCTGTAATGACGAATGCGGTTAAAATATTTGCAATACTTTTGGGTATTGTTGTCATTTATAATTTATCCTTAATGAACTTTAAAGAAAGAAGTAGGGATATTGCAACCCTCAAGGTTTTAGGCTTTAATCAAATAGAAATATTAAGATCCTTACTTATTGAATCCTTATCCTTAACCTTAGTAGGTGTAATTATAGGATTAATCTTAGGATATCCATTTATGCTACTCGTATTAGAGAATAATATAGTATCGTTAGTTTCCTATTTATATCATATATATTTTAAGACCTATGTCATTGCATTCCTATTAACCTTTGGTGTTGCAATAGCTATAAATATGCTATTATCCTTAAGGATAAGAGGAGTAAAGATGGTAGAGTCCTTAAAGAGTGTAGAATAATACCGCGCTTGCGGTATTTTTTTCTTGACTTAGAAAAAAAGAAGCGTATAATAAATTTGCAAATGATTTGCAAAAGGTGATATTATGGAAAAGGATTATAAAACAAAGCCAAAGGAATATATATTAGAATTCCTAAAAACACACAAGAATACAAGCTTTAGTGTACAAGATGTTTATGATGAGATTAAAGAGTCTGGTTATGACATTAATTTAGCTACAGTTTATAGAAATATTTTAAAAATGGTAGATAAGGGAATGCTATTAAAGCATCAGGCATCGAATCAAAAATATGCTACATATCAATATGTAGAATCTAGAAAATGCTTAACTCACTTTCATTTTGAATGTAAAAAATGTGGTATGGTCATTGCTTTAGGTAATGAGGAAAGCGAAAGCTTTGTTTCTATGGTGAAGGAAAAGCTTGGCTTTATGATAGAACCGCAAAATACATATATCAGCGGAGTTTGCAAAAAATGTGGGGAGAGGTTTATATATTTATGATGAAGAAATTAAGCTTTTTATTTTTCAGTTTTATGTTTTTATTTGTTATAGCATTAACTTCCTGTAGTAATAAGAGCTTTGATGTTATATCTACCGTTTATCCGGGTGCATCCTTTGCAAAGGCAGTTCTTGGAGATTCCAAATGGGAAGCGGATATGCTAGTTAAGCCTGGTGTAGATATTCATAGCTATAGTCCATCTGCAGTAGATATAAAGAATGTATTACATGCAAAACTATTTATATATGTAGGTGGAGAGGATGATAGTAAATGGGTAGAAGAGGAAATTCTATCTAGTGCTCCAAAGGAATTAAAGATAATAAATATGTTTGATTGCTTAAGAAATGCGGGGGTTTCCTTGCTTGGTGAAGAAAAGCCAATATCTGCTGAAGAGGAAGAGGAAGAAGCGGAAGAAGAGGCAGAGGTAGAATATGATTCTCATGTATGGACATCCATTACAAATGCGAGTATTATTATAAAGGCTATTTGTGATGCCTTATGTGAAATGGATTCTAGTAATAAGGATAAGTATATTGCAAATACGAATGCATATATTGCATCTTTAAATACGATTGATGGAGAAATTAAGGATATTGTTGCGAATGCAAAAACAAACTTTTTATGCTTTGGTGACAGATTCCCACTTCTATATTTTGTAAAGGAATATGGAATCAATTATGATGCAGCATTCATGGGATGCTCATCCAATAAGGATGCATCAAGTAAGGTTATTGTATCTTTGACCAACCAGGTCAAGGAAAAGCATCTTTCTTATGTTTTTGAAGTTGAGATGTCATCATCTACTGTTGCAAGAACAATAAAAGAAGAAATTGAAAAAGAGAAAAAGAATGGTTATGATGGACCAAGTGTTGAAATATTAACCTTCTATTCCATGCAAAATATTACAAAGGATGATTATAATAAGGGCTATACATATCTCGATTTTATGAAAAAGAATGTAGAGGCATTAAGATTAGCTCTAAATTAAAAGAGGAGGTAGCCTATGCTAGTTGAGGTAGAGCATTTGTCGCTAGGCTATGAAAGGCAAGCGGTAATTCACGATATTTCATTTCATGTAGAGGAAAAGGATTTTATAATTGTTTTAGGCTCTAATGGCGTTGGCAAGTCTACCTTAATTAAGGGAATGCTTGGGCTTATTAAGCCTATTGAAGGAAAGATTACATATCATACAGATAATATTGGATATATGCCACAGGAGACTAGAGTGGATCCTAATTTCCCTGCCTCTGTTTTAGAGGTTATTATGTCTGGATTTATAAATAAGGTTGGTATTCGTCCATTTTATAATAAAAATGAAAAGAAAAAGGCTTTAGAAATTATGGAAATTCTAAAGATTACAGATTTAAAAAAGAAGATTTTTTCTGAGCTATCTGGAGGACAAAGACAAAAGGTATTGCTTGCAAGAAGCCTATGTGCAACAGAAAATCTATTGATTTTAGATGAGCCTAGTAACAACCTAGATCAAAAATCAAAAAGTGAATTTTATACAACCCTAAAGCATTTAAATGAAGGTCATAATATAACCATTATTATGATTACACATGATATAGATAGTGATTCCTTAATTGGAAATAAGGTATTAGCCTTATCACAGGATGGTTATTATTTTGGTAAAACGGATGATTATTTGGAGGCAAATCTATGATATTAAATATTTTTGAGATGTTCTCCTATAAATTTATGGTTTATGCCTTTGTTGTCGGTGGTGCGATATCTATATGTGCTGCACTTTTGGGTGTATCTATGGTATTAAAGAAGAATTCTATGATTGGAGATGGCTTATCTCACGTTGGCTTTGGTGCTGCCGCTATTGCAAGTGCCTTAAATTGGGCACCCCTAGCCTTAGCTATGCCAGTAGTAATTATTGCAGCCATATTGATTTTAAAGCTTACCGAAAAGAATAAAATACATGGAGATGCCGCCATTGGTATTATTGCTGCATCATCCCTTGCGATAGGATATACTGTAATTCATACCCAGGGTACGAATATCGATATTGAAGGATATCTATATGGTAGTATCTTAGGAATTACTAAAGAAGAATTAATCCTAAGTGTTGTATTAAGTCTTATTGTCATTGGTACATTTATATTATTATATAATAAGATATTTGCATTAACCTTTGATGAAACCTTCTTTAAATCGACAAGTAAGCATAGTGAATTATATTCTATTATTATTGCCATTTTATGTGCCTTAACGGTAGTAATCGGTATGAAGGTTATGGGAGCATTATTAATATCTTCCTTAATTATTTTCCCAACGGTTTCTGCAAGACAGATCTTTAAAACCTATAAAAGTGTCATTATTTCTAGTGTTATTATTTCTATCGTTTGTTGTTTTTTAGGCTTAATCTTAAATTATTATATTGATACTCCTGCAGGAAGTATTATTGTAATTATTAATTTAGTTGTATTAATTATATGTATTCTAATAGGTAAAATTAGAAAAAGAATCAGATAAAATACAAGGACATGAAAAAATGTCCTTTATTTTTTTAAAGAATTACATTATAATGTCTAGGGTTTATTTTGGGGAATTATAATATGAAAAATAAGATAGCATTAATTTTAGAGGCCATATTCATGTATTTGGCACAAGCACCCTATTTGGTTGCGTTAATTTTATTATTATTTACAGATTCAGAAATTATAGGAGGATTCCTACTTGCAGGTTTAATAGCCAATTTAGCCATATTACCATTTTCTTTTGTAGCTTTAATATTCGCAGTCCTTGGAATATTTAAGGAGGAGAAGAATTCTATAAAGACTACAATGGTTGTAAAGCTTATTCTTATGCCTTGGTATATCATTAATTTTATATTAGGTGTATTACTTGTAACAGCTATGCTAAATCCATTCCTATATTTAGGTATACCAATAGTTATCTTCATTATGGTATTTACTACCTATATATTTATGATTACAACAAATTTTGGAAATTATTCTTATATGATTCATAAGCTAATAAGAAGAGAATGGAAGATTTCTATGCTTTTGGTTGTATCTATTGTATTCTCGTTTATATTCTGCTTAGATATTTTGGGTGCAATTCTCTTAAATGGTTTCGATAATAGGGCATAAAAGCCCTTTTTTCTTTTATAACGACGTTTGCTTGCGTTACAAAAGAGTCCTTTTTGTATCGAAAATAAAAAATTTCGCAAAAAAATCTAAAACGTTTAAGTAAATCGTTTACATTTCATTTTTTTTGTTGTAAAATATGGACGATAGAGGCAAATCTTGACTTGGAGGAGTTATAATGGCAAGTTTGAGTATGAAGCACATCTATAAGGTGTATGACAATGGATTTAAGGCTGTTAATGATTTCTCAATGGAAATTGAGGATAAGGAATTTATTGTATTCGTAGGACCTTCCGGATGTGGTAAGTCAACTACGCTAAGAATGATTGCAGGATTGGAAGAAATCACTGCAGGAGAATTAATGATTGGTGATAAGGTAGTTAATAACTACGCACCAAAGGATAGAGATATAGCAATGGTATTCCAAAGTTATGCGTTATACCCACACATGACGGTGTATGATAACATTGCATATAGCTTAAAGATTAACAAGGTACTTATGCCAAAACTTGATGAGAATGGTCAACAAGTACTAGATGAGAATGGTGAGCCTGAAATGGAATTCAGAAAGCTTACTGCCCAAGAAATTGATGACAGAGTACAACAAGCTGCTGTCAGCTTAAATATAACTGAATATCTTGATAGAAAGCCTAAGGCTCTATCTGGTGGACAAAGACAAAGAGTTGCTTTAGGTAGAGCTATCGTAAGAAAGCCTAAGGTATTCCTATTAGATGAGCCACTTTCTAACCTAGATGCTAAATTAAGAGCATCCATGAGAAGTGAAATCACAAAGCTTCATCAAAGATTACAAACAACATTTATCTATGTTACACATGATCAGGTAGAGGCTATGACAATGGGTACTAGAATTGTTGTTATGAAGGATGGCTTTATTCAACAAATTGATACACCTAAGAATATTTATAATTATCCTGCAAATAAGTTCGTTGCGGGCTTCATTGGTACCCCACAAATGAATTTCTACAATGCTGCTTATGAAATTAAGGATGATACTATTTATCTTAGTATGGGATTTGCAAAGATTCGTTTATTAAAGGAGTTTTTACCTAAGATAAAGGATTCTGAAATTGTACAAGGCAAAGCAGTTTGCGTTGGTATTAGACCTGAAAATATCTTTATTTATGACAAGAGCATGAATAAGGAAAAGCTTGATATTTTAGATGCTAGAGTTACTGTTGTAGAGGCTTTAGGCTCTGAAACTATCGTTTATGCTGATTTAGATATGGAAAATGATGAGCTCGTTACGGATTCTTTAACAGAAGTACGTATGAAGATGCTATCGAATTTTGATGTTAAGGTTGGAGATATTATTAAAGTAGCTGTCGACCTAACACGTATTCATCTATTTGATTTTGATACAGAGGAATCTGTTATTCAAAGAGTTCCTGAATATTTCACAAATGATTCTGAAATTATTGGTGGAGTACTTTCTAT
>JAFPSY010000015.1:0-2392 GCA_017413585.1 Acholeplasmatales bacterium | reverse complement strand
TTAGGAGATTCTTTAATTTATGAAACAGTAAAGGAAAAGCATTATCATTTTGTCTGCTTGAGCTGTAGATCTATTTATGATGTAAAGAAAAATCATGATATAGATATTCCAACTGAGCTTAAGGATTTTCAAGTAGTCGATCAAGATTTAACGTTTTTTGGATACTGTAAGAGCTGTAAAAAAATATAAGAAAAGAGGATGAAAAGATGAAGAAGTTTGTTTGTAAGGTTTGTGGATACGTATATGAAGGAGATTCCCTTCCTGCTGATTTTAAGTGCCCTGTATGTAAGGCACCTGCAAGTGCATTTATGGAAGTACAAGGTGAAATGCCTTTAGCTGCAGAGCATGAATTTGGTGTTTATGCTAAGACAGTTAAGAATAATAAGGATATTCCTGATGATGTTAAGAAGGAAATCTTTGATCAATTAGTTTCTAATTTCCATGGTGAATGCTCTGAGGTTGGTATGTATTTATGCATGGCAAGAATCGCTCATAGAGAGGGCTATCCAGAGGCTGGTCTATATTGGGAAAAGGCAGCATTCGAAGAGGCTGAGCATGCAGCTAAGTTTGCTGAATTATTAGGTTCTGATTTAGAGCCTAATATGACAGATTCTACAAAGAAGAATCTTGCATGGAGAGTAGAATGTGAGTTTGGTGCTACTCAGGGTAAGACAGATCTTGCAAAGCTTGCAAAGAAGTATAACCTTGATGCAATTCATGATACTGTTCATGAAATGGCAAGAGATGAAGCTCGTCATGGTAAAGCATTAAAGGGCTTATTAGATCGTTATTTTAAGTAAGAGGTTGGACTACCTTCGGGTAGTCCTTTTCTTTATATTTTGAAATAATGTTCCCAAATTTTTCACATAATTCGGTATTATAATAAGGCTAATATGAAAAGAGGGGTATTTATGAGGAAAAAACATATATTAGGAATTCTATCTTTAGCGAGTGTATTTGCATTAACCTCCTGTGGGATTGGCTATAGCGCAATCGAAAATAACGGAACGATTTACCCTACCAATGCAGTGAGCGGTAATACAAATTCTAATGAATCTAGTGGTAAGAATTTATTATATACACCAGTTTATACGAAAACAAATGCCAAGGTAACTACCTTAGATGAGGCAAGCCAAAAGACATCAGTTGAGGAAACTGTGGAGAAGGTGTATGATTCTGTAGTTTCTATTCAAGCTACGAGCGTATATGGTGCATCAGCTGGATCTGGTGTATTATTCTCTTATGATTTAGATTTAGGCTTTAGCTATATTGCAACATGCTTCCATGTTGTTGAGGGGTATTCAAATTTTGAGGTTACCTTATCTAATGGAGAAACCTATCCTGCATATTATGTAGGTGGATATGAGGATTACGATTTAGCAGTTTTATCTATTGAAAAGACAGATTTAACCTATGCTTCCCTTTATAGTAATTCTGATAACTTAAAGCTTGGTTCAACTGTGGTTGCCATTGGTAACCCACTGGGCACATTACCTGGGTCTGTTTCTAGTGGAGTAGTATCCTATGTAAACCGTGTTGTTCAAACGAGTACATATGAATATCAAACCTTAATTCAGACGGATGTTGCGATCAATTCAGGTAACTCTGGTGGAGGATTATTCAATACAGCTGGTGCTTTAATTGGTATTGTTAACGCAAAATATAGTGCTACAGGAATTGAAGGCTTAAGCTTTGCAATTCCATCGAATTATGTAACACCAACGATTGAGGAATTATTATCTACAGCACAATATGATACAGCCAATCAGGTATGGAGTAGTGGATATATTAAAGGAGATTATGAATATGGCTTCACGATTACCTTAGGCTATTACACTACAGGTAGTGGATGGAATAAGAATATCAATTATGTATATTATGTTTCTGATGTTAAAACAGATTCTACCTATACAGGTAAGGAATTACAAAAATCGGATATCGTTAAGGAGATAAAGGTAGATTATAGTGATGCATCTAAAGAGGATATTACTTATACAGTTTCTACAGATAATGATGTAAATCAGTGGTTGAATGAATTAAGCTTGTCCTTAGATGATACTTTATATTTCACAGTAACAAGAAATAATGAAACAAAAATCGTAGAAGTTGATGTATGTCAGTTCATCTATAATGCATAAAAAGAATAGGCTCTCTTTTTTACTTGAAAAAGGGGGCCTTTTCCTATATAATAGGAAAGAATTGAGGTGTTAGAATGGCTAATTATAATGATTTAGCTGAATTGATCTTCCCAGAAATTACGGATACTGTGGAGGATTTGGAAAAGAGATATCCAAAAAGAGATTTACCTGATGGCGCTATGGTTACAAGATTCGCACCATCTCCTACAGGCTTTTTACATACAGGAAGCTTATTTACTTCCTTAATTAGTGCA
>JAFPSY010000148.1:0-6594 GCA_017413585.1 Acholeplasmatales bacterium | reverse complement strand
GCACGCAAGTAATATGCCATATAAAATAGATGGAATGAAGAATTTTCTAAAATCCATTTTCATTACCTTTACAGAGATTAAAAATATGAAAGACATAAGGATTATGGCACCTAGAATAGAAAATATCAGATACATCCATTCGATTGGGTTATAAACCATTAAGGCAAGGATATAAAATATATGCCCAATACCAAAGGATGACATTCCTGTAATCATTAGAATATCATAATCATTTTCTAAGCATAAAAATCTCATATTTAAGGTTTTAAAATAGATTTTAAAATCGAGTAGAATATCTCCAACCATTCCAAATATTAAGCCTAAAATCATAAAGATTAAAGCTAAAAGCTTACTATTCTCAAATGGATTATTTCCTATATTTTCATATAGGGAAAATAAAGCAGTAAGCAAAAAGAATAGGCTAGTTAATGCCTTTAGGGCAATCGCAACAATGGAGCTCTTCTTATCTCTTTTAAACAAAAACACACCTAAGGATAATGCACCAAGTCCTAAAAATATATATGGGATCATAAAAATCCCTCCAATCGTATCTATCTAATTTCATTATAGCAAGGAAATTTGATTTTGAAAAGGGAAAAGAAAAAAGCTTCCGAAGAAGCTTATTCCCAATAGAAATTATAATTATCTGTTCTTTCGTTTTGATTACCCGTTGGGTCTTGAATGGAATAACCAATATTAACTAAGTGGTCACCAACTCTTTCAAGTCCGGAAATAATGGATGTGAAATAGCCACCAAGCTCCATTGTACAGTTTTCCTGTGCAAGTCTTTCAAAGTGAGAAATAGATAATTGATGCTTTAAATCATCTGTCTTAGATTCAAGCTCAGATAATTCCTTTAAATCAACATCAATGGATGTATCAAATGTTTTAATTGCAATCGCAAACATTTGCTCAATCGTATCAAACATAGTCTTTAATTCTGCTTCTGCAACGCTTGAGAATTTAATACCCTGCTCATGCATATGCTGTGCATCCTTAAGTAGATTTTCTGCATGGTCACCGATACGCTCAATATCGTTAATAACGTGGTAGTAAGAACCTACCTGTTCAAGGTTAGAGCCAGTAACTAATGGAGATAGCTTAATTAAGAAGTTTGTAACCTCAGCATTGATGTAGTCGATTGCATTTTCTCTCTTTTCAATCTCCTCATCATATTTGCCTTCCTGATTACATACCTCATAGAATCCCTTTTCAAGGTTTTCCTTAGCTAAATTGGCCATATTTTCAATTTCCTTTTTAACCTGCATAACAGCGATAGCTGGAGTACGTAACTCACGATGGTCGATAAACTTTAATGTATGAGCAAGCTCATTTGGCTTATCAGGAACAATATGCTCAATAAATTTAACTAAATATTTGATAAATGGTAATAAAATGGCGGTTGTTACAACATTAAATACAACGTGGAATACAGCGATTTGGAATTCTGGATTCCAGCCTGTATTATTTAATAAATCTTGAATTTGATTCTTTAATATCCATACAATTACGGTAAATAATACAGCACCAATAAGCTTTACCGTCAAATGCATAAAGCCGGTTCTTTTCGCATTCGTAGAAGATCCTATAATGGCGAGCATAGATGTGAAGCAGGTACCTACGTTTGCACCAATAATTACGAATAATGCATCCCCCATTGTAATAGCACCAGATCCTGCCATCATGATAACTAAACCGATCATTGCAGATGAGGATTGCATTAATGCAGTTAATAAAATACCAAATAATACTAATAATAGTGGAAAATCTAATGCTTGGAATAAATTCATAAAAGCATTTAATACTTCCTCATTCTTGAAGGCCTGTCCAACAAGCTTTAAACCTATAAATAATAAACCTAAGCCCGCAAGTATACCACCAACATTATGAATCTTATCATTTTTCTTAACGAAGGTCATCATTATACCAATAAAGGCTAATACGGAAGCATATAAGGAAATATTTAAGCTTTCTAAGGAAACTAACAAGCCAGTAACGGTTGTACCAATATTTGCACCCATAATGACTGTAGTTGCTTGAGCAAGGGTCATCGCTCCAGCATTAACAAAACCGATAGCCATGACTGTAGTTGCAGCACTCGACTGTACTAATGCTGTAACACCAGCACCAATTCCAACACCTGCAAAACGGTTATTCGTAATTTTACCAATTAGCTTTTTCATACCAGGACCTGCAACCTTTTGTAAGGAGTCAGACATCATATTCATACCTATGACGAAGACACCAACACCTGCAAGTAAAGCTAATATACTTTGGAATATTTGCATAAGATCTTCTTCCTTTCTTCTTATAACCATTGTAACATAGATAATTTTGAAAATAATGTACATTTTATGTGAAATTCTATTGTAAACGTTTCAATAGAATCATTTCGCATTAATCATCGAATTGATTTAAAAATTTCATTAAATCAGTAATATATAAATCATGCTCATCATAATAGGTCATATGCCTACTTCTTTTATATAAATTCCAATGCTTAATGGAGGTTATAGAATCATACATTACCTTATTTTGAAATGGAGTAGATTCATCCTCTTGTCCACTTTGAATTAAAACAGGACATTTTATTTCCTTTAATCGATCGGTATATTCATAATTCTTTAATGTACCACTAGGTGAAAATTCAGATTTTCCCCAAGCCTCAATATAGGATTCCTTAGCACTTGGCTTTACTCGAGTTAAGCATTCAGGATCAATACCCTCTACAAATGGTCCAAAAATAAATCTATGATAATATTCCTCCATGGCAGCTAATGCTTCTTTGGATTCATAATCCTTCTTCTTTTCCATGTTTTGAATAATAGCTTGTGTATTTGAATCTAAATGGCGTATTAGCCTATGTGTTTCCTCCTCCCAAAGCTTAACGCTAGATAGGGTTGAGGATAAGGTCACTGTTTTTATACCTTTAGGCTTATAATCACATAAATAGATAATCTCAAGCATTCCACCAAAGGAATGACCAAATAAGTGAATCTTATCTAATTTTAAATATTTCCTTAAATTTTCTAATTCTAAAATCCAAGTATGGCTATTCCATAATTCCTTATGTCCTTCTTCAATTTTACTCTTACCACAGCCTAATTGATCGTACATAATGATAGGTCTATCATCCTCTTTTGCTAAGGAGTCAAATAATTCAAAGGAATTATGCGTTGACCCGGGTCCACCATGAAGCATTAATAGTGGTGTCTTTTTCCCTTTAGGATTCACAATTCTATAATACGTTTTATATTCTAAGAATGGTATATAGCCCTCTTTAATCTCCATTTTCTATATCCTCTCTTTCCTTAATCTTTCCCTTTAAGCCTAAAATACCTAAGATGAAGGTATGAGCACTAACTGCAATTCCACTAGATAAAATAATAAATACTAAAACTAAGGATACAATTTTATGGATATAATTAAATCCAAAATATAGATTTAAGGATAATACAATAGAAAATAGCATAACTGAGGTAGATATAACTCCACCCTCTGCCTTAGCTATATTATATGGATTCTTACTTTGATTTGCCTTCTTTACATCCATAAATAAGAAAATCATACGTAAAGCTAGGAATATAGTTTGTATAAAAATAAACCAATTTTGCCTTTCCTTAGATAGGGAATCATTAAATATATAAAACAATAATCCACCGAGTAATATAGTTAATATCAATATAGATATAGAATTAAATATGGTTATTTTACATTGTCCCTTAAATCGTATAGAATCCTCAAGTCCACTGATTTTCTTATTCCAAAGGAAGGTAATAAAACGAACAATGGCAAGAGAAAAATAGAATAATGCAATAATAAAGAATATATTAAATAGGCTATCCTTAATCGCATATAATCCACCAATCCAATAAAAGAATCCAATTAAAATGGTAAATATCAATCCAATAAAGAAAAAGATCTTCTTTCTTACTAAGCGCATAACAAATTTATATACTGTAGTAACTGGATTATATTTTCTTTTATCTAAAGCAAATACCATAGCCTTTACAGGATAATAAACGGTAAAATGGGTAATAATGAAATTAAGCCCAACTAATATGATAACCCAATGCGTTGTCATATCTACATCTAATACATTAAGTAAAAGCATGAGTGTCGCATAGGAAAAATAAATAAAGGAATTCATATCAAAGGACCTAAGTCCTATAGTTTCTATTCTTTTTAGTAGAGTAGATCTTAAAATAAAGGATATTAAAAAGAATAAGGATATAACTCCATATAAGATTACACTTATATAATTCGCTGGGAATAAGGTATTTGTACCTATCATGAATAATAAGCCAAAATCAAGGGGTAATATTAATAAAAAATTAAATAAGCCATAATAATGGTTAATCGCATATATTCCATCCTCCATAGATGCATATTTTTTTCTTTTAAATATGCCTATAAAATAGCAAAGCAATGATCCAAAGGCATATAGGGTAATGGCGATAAACCAAACATCATTAAATTGATTATTTTGATTAAAATCCTTATATAGTATAGGGCTTCTTAAAGCTAATATAGCAATAAAAAACATTACCATTGATGTAATGTATAAAAAGTCAATTATAGAAACATTCTTCTTTTTCTCTACTTCTTTATTATCCATAATAACACCCAATACATTATAGCAAAAAATAAAGCACAAACAAAGATTTGTGCTAATTATTTTTTGAATTGGCCTTTCTTAAAACAAAAGCTAGCTCATTCTTATCTAATTCCTTTGGTACAGGATACCATGGATTTGCTTCAATAGAGGCATGCTCTGCAAGAGGTAAATAATCCTTTTCATTAATTAAATTATCTAAGGAATTAGGGATTCCCATTTTCTGATTTAATTCTCTAATCCATGAAATCAAGGATAAAGCATTTTCTTCTCTTGATGATGTATTGCTACCTATACCCATTTCAATGGATGCTTTAGCTAGTGCCCTATAGGCCTTCTTACCATAGGCCTCAAGAACATAAGGTAATAATATTGCAATTAAATAGCCATGAGGCTTATGATATACTCCACCAATTGCATGAGCTAGGGCATGAACATAGCCTACATAGCTTCTAGTAAAGGATATAGCAGCATAAAAGGATGCATATAGCATATTATGCCTTGCGATATCATTTTCTCTATCTGAATAGAATTCATATAAATGATTTTTGATTAAATATAGACTCTTCTTCGCATATTCCTTGCTTTTTTTATTTCCTGCATGATTCATATAGGATTCAATCGCATGTGTGAATGCATCCATACCTGTAGTTGCAACAAGCTCACTTGGAAGTCCCTTTAGTAAGGAATCATCTAGTATAGCAACATTAGGTACAAGCTTACCATCGCTTATAGCAAATTTATCCTTAGTCTCTTCATTTGTTACAACAGAGGCAATAGAGGCTTCACTACCTGTACCTGCAGTTGTAGGTACTGCAATAAAATATGGAAGCTTCTTTTTTACCTTTAATACGCCCTTAAAGCGAGATAAATTCTTATATTTATTAGAAACTAATACACCCATTGCCTTAGCTGCATCAATAACAGATCCACCACCAATGGCAATAATAGAATCACATTCATGTGCTTTATAAAAGCCTGCTAAAACCTCAATTGTTTTGAAGGTTGGATCACTTGCAATACCAATATATGGGAAATATTTTATTTGATTTGCCTCTAGCATCTTTATAAAAGACTCATATCTTTTTCCTTTAGATACTGTATTCGAGACTATAAGGATTGGGCATTTTAATCCATTACTATTCAAAAGAGTTGGAATATCCTCTAATCTTTCCTTTGTCATAGGGATAGGAAATCTTACGATTTTAGATGCAATCCTCAAAAAGAATTGAAATGTTCTTGCGTAAGCTATTTTAATTACATTCATCTTTCATCCTCCTTTTATAGATTAATCTATTCAAGTAAACAAGTAAAAAGGCAATTATAGTTGTCAAAGTAGTTTCTATAACACCTAAAAGTAAAATAAACCACCCATTAATTTCTAAGTTAAATTCCTTTTTATAGGGTACAACACCACCAAAGGAATATACGAGTATTATTAATATAGTATAGCATATAGTAAAAGCTATTGGAATTAAGGTATGCTTATATTCTAATTTTATAGATTCGTCAAAGCATAAAAATGAAACAAGACCAAGAATAGGACATATCGTATGAGCGAAAAGCCATAAATTACCATGGATAGAAAAGGCTAAGCCTAAATCCTTATTCTTAATTACAAATATATAAACCGTAATAAAGGTAACCATAGTCGTTACTACACCTAAGAATTTCAAAAGATAAAACACCTTATTCTTCCCTCCATTTTTACTTAAAATGGAAGCAATTAAAATGGAAATAGAACCAATACATAAGGTAATATTTGAATCTAAAGTATAATAGGTAAAGGATCTATACCATTCATGCTTTTCTTCTTCTATCGTCATAAATTGGAAAATACCTTGTATAGAAACCAAAATCTCCAATACGACCAATATTAAATTTATAGCAATTGAAATGATAAAAAATACCTTTTTCATATATCCTCCTCAAGGTATTCTATTGTACCACACTTTTTCATAACTAGATATATTCAATTT
>JAFPSY010000147.1:0-1528 GCA_017413585.1 Acholeplasmatales bacterium | reverse complement strand
ATCGACTACTTGAAAATCCTTAAGCTCAGTTGGAATATCTATATCATGATTTTTCTTTACATCATAAATAGATCTACAGCTCAAGCAGACAAAATGATAATGCTTTTCCTTTACTGTTTCATAAATTAAAGAATCTCCTAATTCTAATTTTCTTACCTGACCATCCTCAATCAAGATTGCAAGGTTTCGGTAAATTGTTGCTAGGGAAACATCAGAATTATTCTTACTCATATATGCAATTAACTCTTCTGATGTCGTATGACCCAAAGCTTCAATTGCGCCTAAAACTCTTAATCTTTGAGTAGTGTTTCTTCTTTGCACCAAGCTACCTCCTATAAAATTATTATTAAGAATCATTCTTAATTAGATTATAGTTTATTTATAAGTAATAGTCAATACAAATAAAAAAGAATAATGCAAAAATCGCATTATTCTAATAAATTTAAAATATCCTGAGTTGTAAGCTTTACTTGCTTTGTTGCATCGGATGCAACTACACTTTCTGCAAGCTCACGCTTCATTTCCTGAAGCTTAATAACCTTCTCTTCAATGGTATCCTTACAAATTAATTTAATTACGGATACATTCTTCGTTTGACCAAGTCTATAGGCTCTATCTGTTGCTTGAAGCTCAGCAGATGAATTCCACCATGGATCCATATGAATAACCATATCTGCACCAGTTAAATTTAAACCAGTACCACCAGCCTTAAGGGATATAATAAATACCTTAATATCGGTATTGGAATTAAATTCCTGTACCATATCCATTCTCATCTTAGCCTTCGTTGTACCATCTAAGATGAAATGCTTAATATCCATTTTATCTAATTCTCTAGATAAAATAGGGAAGCCTTGGGCAAATTGAGAGAATACTAATATTCTATGACCACCTTCGATACTAGAACGTATTAAATCCGCAGCTAGATTGATCTTTGTATTATCGAATTGCTCCTGAAGGATTAATTCTGGAGTAATACAAATCTGACGTAATCTTGTCAATAGGGCTAAGATATTATTTCCACCAGCCTTAATATCCTCTTTTAATTTTAATACATAGGAATCATAAATACCTCTTTGCTTTGATTCCATCTTACAATAATAATATTCTTCTGTTTTATCTGGTAAATCACTTAATACATCCTTCTTTGTTCTTCTTAGGATGAATGGAGCAACTCTCTTCTTTAATGTATCTAAGGCCTCAACATCATCATGAGCAATTAAGGATTCATATCTCGATTTAAAATGAGAATAATCGGATAAATATCCTGGCATTAAATAATCAAAGATACTCCATAAATCTGCTAATCCATTTTCAATTGGTGTACCCGTCAATGCGAAATTCATATCGCTCTTTAAGGATTTAATCGCTTCGCTCTTTTGTGCAAATTGATTTTTAATGAATTGTGCCTCATCGGCAATAACAAAACGGAATTCTACCTGATATAAAGATACATCTCTTCTTAAGGAATCATAGGATGTAATATATAAGGCTCTCTTGTTTTGATCTATAGATTTAATAAGATTTT
>JAFPSY010000014.1:0-14451 GCA_017413585.1 Acholeplasmatales bacterium | reverse complement strand
GAAATAAACATCAAATTTCTTATCCATTAAGCCCTTCTTGATAATAGAGGACATATTCATACTAATCTCAAAATCTCTTCTGTTTGGAATTTTAGATAAATCTAATACAGTATCTAAAATACCAGGAATATGAACAAATTTTTCAACGAAGTTAATTGCTGTTTCTGAATTACTAATATCCTCTGGGCAATGCACTAAGGCAACATTCGAATATAAATCAACAATACCGAAATCTGCCTTAATAGGCACATTTAATCTTCTTCTTAATGTCATAGCATAGGATTCAGAATTATCATTCTTTAAATCTGCTAAAGCGATAGCATATTCACCTACACCTAAATAATAGAAATCCCCCTTAAGTGAAAAATCCTTAGCTGTCGATTTTAACAAATTACCAATACTTTTTCTTAAGGAAATTTGCTCATTATAATTCATTTTTGGAGTTAATCTTACATCATTTACAATTTTAACAAAAACTAAGGATATAACCTTTTTCGTTTTTGCAGCCTTATAGGAATCCTCTTGGAAGGCTGTATATTTTTTAAGTCCAATTTCAGGCTCATAGATTTCCTCAGGACGCTCAAGTAAATTCATTAAAATTAAGCTTGAAAATGCTGTTGCGAAGATTTCAATTAACCAATTCGTACGAATGGATTGTAATAATAGGGCAATAATCAATATAGGATATACTTGAATAATGGCAAATTTCTTTGCCCTGTTAAAGAATTCTCTATAAATGATGAAATAGATTAATGCAATTAAGGAATAAATGAATGTACAAATATACATAATACCATAATTGATGAGCATACCTCTTATATATTTTCCATCACTTACATCAAATACCCAATGTGTCCAGTAATTTGAAATTAAAAGTCCAACTACGATAACAAAGGGAATAAATAATAATAGGATTCTCCATGGACCATTTTTATATTTATGCCAATTATCTGCTAAAGAAATCATGTATAAGCAATAGCTTAAGGCTATAAAGGCTCTAGATGCCAAATATACAATATTTGAAATATATACAACTATAGAATTTAGATTGCTGTTAATGGATAATATATCTGCCATACCAGATATTAAGCCTACGATAAGCATAGCTAAAAAGAATTTACCTCTTGAGGTAATTAGGCTTTTTCTATAGATTACTGTAAAAATCATTCCTAAGAACAATGCGATGGCACAGACATCTAAATAAATAAAATACTCTCCGATCATACGATTCTCACCCTTTTCATAATTATAAGTATTATACCATTATTAAAAAACGCTTTCAATTCTTTAGGTAAATACGCTGTTATAAAAAAAACACCCTAAGGTGTTATTTTTGATTTTTGATTCTTTCCTCTGCAATTTTAAAATATCTTTTATAAGAATTTTTACAATATCTTTTATGCTTATCGATTTCTTCTTCCTTAGGCATTTGAAAGCTATATTTTCCATTTACCTTCCAAGAATTAAATAAACCAAAGACAATCGCATCCTTAGGGCAATAAAAGGCACATCTTGTACACATAAGACAATTATGCTTAAATTGAATCTTACCCTTATCATTTAGGATAATATTCTTCGTTGGACATGCCTTAACACAAAGTCCACAGGAAATACAATTCTTATTTGTATGCATAAATAAGCCATTAATCTTAGCACCAGGATGCTCAATTAGCATTAAAAGCTGTAATATATGTCCAAAGGGCATATATTTTAGCTTTACTACCTTATTATCTAAAATATCCTTTACATCGAGTGGTACTAAGCCCTTTAGGGCTTCATACATATTGTATGCCATTAAATCTGTATGACGGAAAATAATATCATAGGGCATTATATAATGATATTCATTTGTCAAATAATAATTTCTTCTCTTTAGGATTCTTCTTAAGGAATAGGAGGATATATTATTTATTCTTAAATGCTCCCCTGAGGTTTTAAGAATAATTAATCTTTTCTTTTCCTTACATCTTTTTAATGTCTTTGCAAATTTTAACACATTTTCTGGAGCGTTAAACCCATGAATGGGATAGGCAAAGAATACCATATCATAATCCTCTGGATCAAATTCTAATTTACCATTATCGATATTATGAATATCCGATTCTACACCATAGGAATGTAAGCATTCTTGGTATAAATCGACACATTTTTTTGTATTACCTGTCGCAGAGAAGTAACAAAAAAGTGCTCTCAATTTAAATATCCTCCATATGTGCATTGAAATCCTGATCTACATAATAAAGCTTATCCTCATTCTTTTCATGAGAATCATACCAAATGGATGCATAAAGCTTATCCTTCTTAGATAACCTGTCAAAATCCCATTTATATTCTCTATAGGTAATATTGTACCAATGTCCTGCATATACACTATAGGGCTTCATATAGAATTCCTCATGGTCTTGGTTTTCAAATAGAACTGGAGTGAATAAATCTATAAATTCACCCTTCATTTTACCTCCATGAAGTAGGGCTATATTTTTAAAATCCTCTTCCTTTAGTTCATAGATATCCTTATCTATATCATAGCCATAATCGATTAATTTCGCATTTTTAATGTCCTTATATTCTGCTAAATTAATCTTAGTACCATTAGATAATACTCCATCATCGATCAAATTGAAATTATCCCAAGAAGTACCTAAGGCTTCATATTTTTCTATTCCACCAAAGGCTGCATACATTTTAGCTAAATCCTTATGCTTATACCAATACTTAATCGAATTACTATCCTTAAATAATCTTTGAATGACAAGCTTTGAAATTAAGGATTGTGGTACGATTCTACCGAAGGTATAATACCAATTCTTCTTTTTCATTCTAGCCCAGTAATCCTTACATGTATCTATTTGATAATGGAATAAATCCTCTAATTGATAGGAATCATAAAACCACATACCATGGAAATTTCTTACCGCGTTAAAATTAGGCTTAAACATATGCTTAGCGTCTCCGCCCATAAGCTTAAAACCATCATTTAGGGTCGTATAGCCTGTAATTCTATTTTCTTTCTTAGCACCAATATTAAATACTCTTTTCCAAAAGACCTTATCCAAATCATTCTTTTCAATATCTCTTTTTATAATATTTTTGATTAATCTACCAGAATCCTCTTGGGTAACCCACTCAAGTGGTGCATTAAAGGCTGTATGAAACATTAATCCATCACTAATATTATCCATCAGCATATATTCATGAAGCATTGCAGATTGCCTTAATATAGCATAATATTTAATCTTAGATTCTAATACGGCTAGCTCTCCTCTCATTTTAGTTACAGAATAGATATCAAAAGGAGAAACTAAAAGAGGGTCACCTACCCTACCATAGGGGTGTGCCTCACCTCTATTGCCATAGAGTGCAACCGATGCAATATGTATTAATTTTGGTTGATTATCCATACCCTCAATTACAGATACAATATTTTTAACACCAATCTCATTACATTCTATAGCTAATTTTGGGAATTTATCACTCTTTGGTGGAATGACTGCAGCCATATTGATGATATAATTAGAACCCTTTAGGAATTCTTCTACATCATGCCTATTGGCTAAATTACCATAAAAGACTTCAATTTTATTTTTATATTTTTTTAAATCCTTTTTTACTCTTTTAAGCAGTGGATCATTTTTTAATATAAATACTCTTAGCTTATCAATTTTATCGTATAAAACGAGTTCCTTAAGAGCGGCATGTCCCATATTTCCTGAAACACCAGTTAAACATACAAGCATATTTTTCACTTCCTAAATCGATTCAATTATATTAAAAAATAGAAAAAAAGAAAAGAGCTTGAATCTTACATTAGAATTTATATAAAAGAAAAAGGAACTCTCATTCAAGTTCCTTCCTTCTTTTTGAAATTTTATCTTATTCTTCTTTAGCTTCTGTAGCTTCAGGCTTTGCATCTTCTGCCTTAGCATCGATTGCATCATTCTTCTTCTCAGGACGAACACTCTTACCTAAGAATGTGAATACACCAACTAAAACTAAGAATAGAGCATAGACAATTAGGATGATACCAAAGATAGTTAATCTCTTATCAATAACATTTACGCTAGGTAATGCTAAGATACCAAGTACTAAAGCAACTGCACCAATAATTGCCTCAACGCAAACTGGAACTAAGATGGTCTTAACATCCGCCTTCTTAACTAAGCCAAATACTAATACTAAGATTGCATCGCATACGAATAATGCACCTACAACAGTTAATACATATGCTGCATAATCTGTTAAGATATAAAGTAATCCAGCTGCAGTCTTCTCAACAACAAGGTAAATACCTAAAGCTAGAATGATACCATTCGCTAATGTAATGGCGCTTGCAGCTCTTTTTAACACTAAGATATTCAATACTAAGCCAAGAGTAGATACAACAATTAGTGTAACACCAAGGACAATAGAAATTGCATCGTAGGCATTGCCTGCAGCATTTCCATCCGCATTTTGCGCAACGATACATAAAATACCTACAGTTAAAACGATTGCAGCAGTAACCCATGTAGTAATGGCACTCTGTAATGATTTTTTCATATTTTTAATGATCTCCTTTCATTTTTACATTACATTATATATCACTTTTTTAATAAAATAACAATTTTATTCATGAAAAAAGATACAAATAAAGCGTTTTTTGTAAATGAACTTAAAAAAAGTATAAGAAAACTATTTTATTCTTCTTACATTTTTTTCATATGGTTTTCATAACCAAACTATACTATAATAGAGTTACAAGATACATTACAAAATAAATCCAGGAGGCTTAAATGAAAATTATTTTAGGAAATCCAGGCAGTGGCAAGACAAAGGAGCTACTAGCCTTAAGTGCAGAAAAGAATGTACCAATCCTTTGTGAATCTGCTGCAAGAGTGGAAAGACTTTTAGTTAAAGCGCAGGGCTATGGTTATAATATTCCAACCCCTGTAACTTTAGATAACGTAGGGACTGCATCTGAGGTTATCGTTGATGACATCGAGAGATTCTTTAGTCAAGCTTTAAATGTTAAGCTTAATGCCTTATCCGTTAATCGTGATAAATCGGTTGACATCTGTGATTTAGACAAAAAGTAAAATTTAAAAAAGCCACCTAGGGTGGTCTTTTTTTTATAAGTATTTTTTGATTTCATTTAAGCCCAAAACCTTATAGGTATATAAGGCTTCTTTTTCTTCTATATTCTTTTTATTAAACCAAATGGATTTTAATCCATAATTATAGGCACCAAATATATCTGAGGTAAGAGAATCACCAATGACTATAATTTCATCCTTTTTATGATGCATTCGCTTTAAGCATGCATCATAAAATTCTTGGCTAGGCTTAGATGCACCTAGCTCCTCAGATACAAAGATATCCGTAAAATAATCGATAATATTTGCTTTCGATAATCTTCTTAATTGCTGGTACAAGGTAGAATTGGATGCAGCATATACATCATATTTACTATATAAATATTCTAATGTTTCCTTTGCATTAGGAATAAATATATGAGAATCTAGGATATATTTACGAAAGACCTTCTCAAATAATACTCCATCATAGGATACGCCAATTTCATTAAAGATTTTATTAAATCTCATTTGAAATAGCTCATCCATTGTAATTTCCTTCTTCTCATGCATATGCCATAATGTAGGATTTATTCTATCATATGCCTCGTATATGGAATCTGGAATACTATAATTTAATTCCTCCATAGCCATTTTTATAGCCTCATGGCTACATAAATCCCAATCTAGGATGGTATCATCTATATCTAATAAAATCGCTTTAATCATTTTTTACCTCAAGTGGATTTTCTATTGGTTTTATATTTAGCTCATTAAGCATTTTATAGCCCTTATCTAAATTCTTATCTAAATCTAAAGGATTATGCGCATCCGAAGATACAATGACCTTAATATCCTTGTATTCACTTACAATCTTAAAGAATTCTCTATTGGGATACATATAATCTATAATCCCACCAAAATCCTTTTGATTCCTTGAAAATCCATTACAATTACATTCTAAATATACATTATTTTTAATACAGGCCGCAACAATTCTTTTTGTTGCAGAAATCGTATCCTGATCCCACCTTGGGTATCCTCCTAAGAAGATATCCGGGTGTGCAAGGATTTTAAAGCATTTTGTAGCTAATGCATCCTCAATTAGCTTAACATATTCTTCTAATCTTTCCTTTGTATTACACTGAAAGCTTGAAGTTTCATCGATTTCTTTATATCCACTATAATAATGACAACCCAAGATTAAATAATCTAAGGATTTTAATAATTCCTTATAATAGGCATCATTCCCATAGATATATTCTATTTCAAGACCTAAGTATAATTGAATTTTATCCTGATAAATTTTCTTACATTCCCTAAATTCAGGTACATAAATGTTATAAAATTCATCAAGGGTCATTCTTCTAAATCCAGGATTTGAAATAGGACCATGATCAGACATACCTAGGGAATGAAATCCAAGCCTTATGGCTTCTTCTACATAATCTCTTATATCACCTTGTGCATGATGGCATAGCCTCATATGCGTATGATAATTTTCTTTAAACATAATACCTCCTAATGAGTAAAAAAAAGAACGATGCCGTTCTTTTTTATTCATTTACATCCTCTTGCAATACAGCATTTTCTTTTCTCTTGTGCATAAAAGCCAAAAATCTATCAATTCCATAAATGATTACATAAGGTAATAATAAATAGACTAATATGACGATTATAGTATAAATTGGAAGATTCCATTCACAAACTGCCTTCGCAAATTCAGGTAAATTATATGCTTCTCTAAAGAACATTAAATTTACATGTAAGCTATAATCCATAATAATTGCGATTGGGAAAAAGATAGAAAGGAATAAGAAATAATACTTAAATCCTTTAAAGGATATTTCAAATCCACTATGGATAAAATATAGGATTCCTATATATAGGAGTACTCCATGGTATCCCATGCCATGGAAGGCAAGGAAATGGAATGCTTGAACGATAGGTAAGGAGGTAGATGGGTAAATCAAATAACAAAATCCACCTAGAATACCACCAAAGATAAGCCAAGCCTGACCCATATTTTTAACCATTTCATTTTTGCTTAATGCGAATAATGCAGCATATAGGAATAAACTACAAAAGGCAAGGGGGAACCATTGATCAAGTCCAAAATAACCATGAATATGATTATACCCAATCTTTATGATTTCCAGTGTCCATAAAATACAAACAGAAACTAAAGTTTGATCTCTAAGTCCTCTTTTTGTAATATTTCTTGATAAGTATAATCCAAGTACAATAAGCGCTCCAATGACAATGAAGAAAATAAAATGTCCTAGACTAAATATACCGCATGCAGGATATGCATCTCTATCACTAAAGAAACTCATAAACTAACCTCCCTTCATCTTAATAATAGACTCAAAGAAGATAATTGTCAAAAGAAATCCATTAAATTCATGCTTGTAAGCGTTTGTTAATCGATATGAAATACTCTATTCTCTTTAATTTCTTTTTTCACAAACTGGTTATCCATAGGATAACCTAAGATGACATGGCCGATTCCTTCATACTCATCTAGGTTTAAATTCAAGGATTTTAAAATCCTCTTTCCTTCATCCATTTCGATTTCCTGCTTAAGCCTATGAATCCAGCATGAACCAAGACCTATAGAGGATGCCTCAAGCATCATATTTTCTATCATACAAGATCCATCATAGACTGCATTTCTATGCTTCTTCACAAGTACAAGCAATACTACAGGTGCACCATAGAAGGGATCTCTATCTACACCCATAATACTTCTATTTAATAAAGATAGCTCATGAATAATTTCTTTATTTGTAATAGATACAATAATACCTGTTTGTAAATTCATTCCCGAGGCTGCATAAAGTCCAGCCTCAATTACCTTATCGATTTCTTCTTTAGAAGGAATACTATCCTTATAGCTTCTACAGGATCTTCTATTTTTAATTTCATTTAAAATATCCATATTTACTTCTCCCATTCAAAGTTTTCTTTACCAGCACCAAGCTCAAAATGATATTTGATAATACCCTTATCAATTCCATGGAATAAACCATCATCCATATCTATTTTTACCATATTGCCATTTCCAACGATTTTATAGTTTTGACGATTTAGTGCGGTTGGGGCATATAGTGTTGCCTCAACTCCATTATTGAACCATTCTGGTGCGTCATTTCCCATGTAGCTTGAAACCTCAAGTGGGGTTCTTTTTTCCTTATGAGGTGTACCATTATTCACACCAAAGCCTATAACCAAAATACCTAAAACCTGGGATTTCTTTACCTTCTTATGTACATGGAATTTATTGTAGGTACCAGATACAAACCATGTATTTAATCCAAGTGTTTGTGCAAATAGCATTAAATCACATGCGGCATAGCCTATACGCTCCTCTAAATCCTTTGCATGATTTCCACATAATATAATATAGTTTTTAACTCCCTTACACATAAAAAGCCTAAAGAATAATGGTATTGCAAAGGAATCCTTTATTATAAGCTTCATATTCAATAAATGCTTTTGATTATTCTCCTCTATCCTTTCATTTATTACATCGATAAATGAATCTGGAAGATTCTTATCTAAATATTTCCTTACAGTATGTCTTTTATACATTGCATCAATCATTTTCATCATTTTCATTTACCTTCCCCAATAATATTTCTTGAAACCTTATCAGATAAGAAGAATAAGGCTTCTAATTCTTCCTTTGTAAACCCAAAGAATAGCTCGTCTTCGAGCTTTTTCTTTTGTTTTTGATAATACCTTATTATAGGCTTTGCCTTTTCTTTTAGCTTTAAATGGACAATTCTTCTATTTTCACTTGGACAAATTGTACTTAAATAATCGCTAAGCTCAAGCTTTCTTACCGCAGTAGATACATTCGATTTCGAATAGCCTGTATACTTTACAATATCCGTTGCGGTATCATTTTTATTCTTCGCTAGATATAAGATGATATTTGCTTCTGCTGGATTTAAACCAAAGCTTTGGCAAACATCATCAAGCATTTCTTGATAGCGATTCTTAAATTGGTTTAAATCATCCCAGAACTTATCACTCATCTTATCACTTCCGTTCGATTTTGAACTGTTCTATATTGAACATTTTAGCATAGATAAGGGGATTCGTCAAGGCAAAAGAAAAGGAATGATGCAATCATTCCATTTCAAAGCTATTTTTTTAAATATTCTTGGTAAAACCATTTCGCTAAGGAGTCTGGCTTTATATTATCTAATACCTCATTTGACTTAAACCAATGATAGCTATCGATCTCATAATTTGGCTTAAGACTACTTATATCATCAAATTCTAAGATGAAATTACACATAAGTGTATTGGAATTTGGAAAATATTTAGAGGTGTTAAATGTGATTTTACTAGGAACCAAATTCATTTCATCTTTAATTTCTCTTTTTACTGCATCCTCTAATCCTTCTCCTAAATTCAAATAGCCTGCAACTAATATATAAAAAGGCTTATTGTATTGCTTAATTAATAATACATTATCCTGATATTTACATATCATAGAAACTGCAGTATTAAACATAGGAAATCGGTATTCCTTACAGGTTTCACAATAAGGAATTAATCCTTCATGCTCTAATTCCTTTTCAATTAGCTTAGTGCCACATTCTGGGCAGCATTTTTGTTTGATCATACTTCACCTCTATAAATAAAATTTATTGATATTTTAAAAACAATAAATTTCTTTTATGTATTGTTATAGATAATTGATTAGATACAATTATAAATTATATTTATGTATGCTTTGAAAATTATAAATCTATGTAATAGAATTCATTATTTTATAAATCAAATTTATGGTTATCAATAATATTATAAATTTCTTTTATATTATTTAATTTCAATCCAATATCTTTGAATTAAACCAGATTTTGTTAATCCAGCCTCATCGACTACATCATCCTCTAGGATTCCACCATTTCTTAAAATAGCCTTAGATGAGCCTTCATTAATACCATCACAGGTAATTAAAATTTCATGTAAGCCTATCTTTTTGGCTTCTTCCTTTATAAGGGCAACAATCTCTGTTGCGTAGCCTTTTTTTCTTTCGTCGATTGCAACACTAAAGCCGACATTGCCACCAAAATTAAGCAAGAATGGAGTGAGCTCATGACGGAAATCTACAATACCACAAAGCTTATGGTCGCTTTTTCTTACAGCAAGATAAATTGTAGATGGTACATATCCCCATAAATAATTCTTTTTATTTCTTTTTTCAAACTCTAGCCATTCCTCATAGGTTTTACAATCCTCAAGCTTGCAGCATCCATCGAATCTTTGATTATTCTTTAAAAAATCCTCTTTATATTTCATTACCTGATCCTTATATTCTAGGGTAGGCTTTATTAATTCTAGCTCCATATTGAATTCTCCTTTTACCGAAAGTATCCTTAAGATAATTTTACACTATTTTATTGTAAAAAAAATAACAAATATAAAAAAATGCCCTCTTTTTCTAGAAAAAGAGAGCATTCCTCTTATGAATTTGAAATTCATAAGATTTGACCATGTAACCGAACTCATGGATTCAAATAGTTTTTATTGGTAACAAAGGAGGATCTGATTTCATATTTATTTTTTTAAAAAAATCCGATTTTATTTACCCATATAAAGCCTTACACCTATAATATCATTAGCCCTAATACCCATATAAACCAGAAAACCTAAACATCCATATCGTCATATCATCTATTCTTTTATGATCTATAATATTTCATTTGTTAAAGTTTTTTACCAATATTAATATATTCGTCTAAAATGGTATATATACATGTTGCCATTTATATATAGATTTGTTACCAAACGGAAAACCTAACTAACACTCAATGGTGTTTGTTAGGTTTGTTCTATCAATTGCAATTTGTAATCTTGCAATTTCTTTCTTTAAATCCTTAATGATTCCTGGAATAGAATCAATATCGTATAAGCATTCACGAACCTTAATGCGGTTAGGCTGGTCCGCTATTGTAGATGGAATAATGGTTCTTGTTACCTTCTGCTTAGATACGAGTTTTTTCACTCTTTCTAAGGATTTTGTTAGCTGCGCAAGCTTAACTAATCCTTCCGCAATGGTAGTCTTACCATCATAATCCATAAGAATTGTAGTAGCATTACTATAGGCAAGAGTGGCTCTAATCTTTCTTTCTTCTTCTAAAAGCTCATTTAGCTTAGCATAGGATTCTTCGAAATTAAAATCCTTATATACATCATCACCTTCATAATATACTACAATAGAATAATCTGTGATATTACATCTAATCTCAGAAATCTCATTCTGAAGAGTTTTTAACTCCTTCATTAATTCTGCATTACACTTTTTCATATTCTTCGTACCTTCTTTCACTTTCTATATATGGAAATATTCATCTTTTGCAACCAAATAACAAAAAAAGTAGCCTATTTTTTATAGACTACCATTTCTTCTTTGGCTTTTTTCCTGTGGCTTCAAAATGATCCTCTCTCATCATTTCAATATCGGCTTTAGGAATATATTTCATTTTATTTTCTTTATAATTCTTTGTATTTTCCTTTTGCTTTTTCACTAATGCTTCTAATTCTAAAAGCTCAGAATCCTTCTCTAAAACTGCAACACATTCTGTGTGAATCGTTCTTGGGAACATATCCACTGCCGTAATGGATTTAACAACATAATCATTTTCAGAGAATAAATATAAATCTCTTTTCAATGTTTCTGCATTACAAGAAACATATACAACCTTTCTAGCATCTAAATAATTTATAGCGTTAATGAATGCCTTTGTTGATCCATCTCTTGGTGGATCCATTAATACAACATCACATTTTTCTCTATTCTTAGCTAAATTGGTCATATAATTTGTTGCATCATCACTGATGAAGGTAACATTAGTTATATTATTAATTTTGGCATTGATTTTAGCATCTGTAATCGCATTTTTGTTTAGCTCAACACCAACAACCTTTTTTGCATATTTGCTTGCAAAAATAGAGATTGTACCAACACCACAATATGCATCAATTACAATATCACTCTTTTTAATTTCAGCCTTTTCTAAGGCTAAATTATAAAGCTTTTCCATACCTAGGGTATTTACCTGGAAAAAGGATGTACCTGAGATTTTAAATTTATAGCCGCCTACAGATTCATAAATAAAGCCAGGTCCATAAATTACCTTTTCCTTATCACCAAGTACAATGGATGTATCTCTTGCATTATAATTTTGTACAATGGTTGTAATTCCTAAATTTAATTTCTTTAAATCATTAACAACATTTCCTCTACCTGGAAACATTTCCCCATTGGTAACTAAGACAACCATGATTTCTTTTGAATTAAAGCCATAGCGAATATATACATGTCTTAGATTTCCTTCTCTTGTTTTCTCATCATATGGTCTTATTTTATTTTTAGTTAAAACCTTATTTAATGCACTAATTACCTCATTTGCCTTTTTTGCTTGAAGCATACAATCCGTAATCGTTACAATTTTATGAGAATATTCCTGATATAATCCACAAACAACCTTTTTTGATTTGGATAGCTTATAGGTCATTTGACATTTATTTCTATAATTATTCGGCATATCAAGGGTCACTAAGGAAATATGAGGTAAATGGAAGGATTTAAATAAATCATTTAAATATTGCTCCTTCAATTTTTTCTCATATTCATAGGAAACATGCTGGAATTGACATCCACCGCATTCTGCTTGATATGGGCATCCATCATAAATTCTATTGGGTGATGCCTTAAGTACCTTATTTAATGCTGGATATTTTAAATCTGTATCAACTAAAATATCTTCACCTTGAATGACATCATGGATTTTATATTTTTTATTATTTAATTCGATTTCTGTATCAGGAATATATCCAACAGAGACATTTTTAAATTCCTTTAATGCCATTTTATCAGCTCCTATAATATTTTTGTTGTCCAATCCTCTGCATTTAAAACATCTGTTGCAATATCATTATAAAACTCTGGCTCATGAGATACAAGAACCACTGTTCCCTTAAATGCCTTTACGGCATCCTTTAGGGATTCCTTTGCGTAAACATCTAAATGGTTGGTAGGCTCATCTAGGATTAATGTATTACATTCAGATAGCATAATCTTACATAATCTTACCTTTGCAGCCTCTCCACCAGATAATACCACCATCATAGACTCAATCTTTTCCTTCGTTAAGCCACATGCGGCAAGTGCGCCTCGAACCTCAGCATTCGTCATAGCTGGGTACATATCCCAAATCTCTTGGTGCGCTGTTTTATCACTATATTCCTCTTCTTGGGCGAAATAGCCATAATGCACATTATAATCCATTTCACATTTGCCACTTAATGGCTTTAATATACCAAGTAAGGTCTTAAGTAATGTGGATTTACCAATACCATTTGCACCCTTAATGACAACCTTTTGTCCACGCTCTATCGTAAAGGATACAGGCTTTGTTAAGGGTTCATTATATCCAATGACTAAATTTTCAGCAACAAAGACAAATTTACCAGAAGCACCACATTCCTTAAATTTGAAATTAGGCTTAATAACTTCCTTAGCCTTATCAATAATTTCCATCTTATCTAGTCTTCTTTGTCTAGATTTTGCTAAATCCGTTGTTGCAACTCTTGCTTTATTTTTATTAATAAATTCCTTTAAATCACGAATTTCCTTTTGTTGCTTCTCATAAGCAACATTTTGATTTCTCTTTTCAATTTCATACATTTGCATATACTGATCATAATTACCAGTATATCTTGTTAAAGAGCCATCCTCCATATGATAGATAACATTAACAACCTTATTTAAGAAAGGTACATCATGAGATACTAATAAAAATGCATTTTCATAATTTGCTAAATAATTGGTTAACCAATTAATTTGAGCCTCATCTAAGAAGTTGGTTGGCTCATCAAGAATTAAAATCATAGGCTTAGCTAAAATAAGCTTTGTAAGTAAAACCTTTGATCTTTGACCACCAGATAGATTAGATACATCATGATCAAGCCCAATATCACCAAGTCCAAGTCCATTAGCAACCTCTTCGATTGTTGCATCAAGGCTATAAAATCCTGAAGATTCAAGCTCAGATTGCATCTCACCTGTATCCTCTAGGTATTGGTTCATTTCTTCTTCTGTACAATCACACATTTTTTCATATAAAGCATTCATTTCAGCCTCTAAATCATACATATGCTTAAATGCTTCTCTTAATACATCTCGGATTGTTTTCCCCTTAGATAGAGTTGTATACTGATCTAAATAGCCTGTTGTGATTCTTTTACACCATTCAATTTTACCATCATCTGGTGTTAGCTCACCTGTAATCATTTTTATAAATGTAGATTTTCCTTCGCCATTTAAACCAATTAATCCAATATGCTCACCCTTTTGCATAACAAAGGATGCATTTTC
>JAFPSY010000146.1:0-11896 GCA_017413585.1 Acholeplasmatales bacterium | reverse complement strand
ATTTCCGTAAGCATTAATGATAATAGAATTATCCTTTAGGCCTTGATCCTTATGAATTTTTGTAATTTCATTCGAAAGCATAGTACCAAAGGAACGATTAACATTTGAAATTTCAATATCAATTCTTTTACTTAAGCCACCTAATATAGACTCCTTACATAAAGGAAGTAAAACTCTATAATCTATCGTATTCGATAAATCATTAGCCTTATATGCTTTAAAAATACTTTCTTTATTAACAACATCTCTATTAAATAGCATCTTTCTTGGGTCAATTCTATTTTTAAATTCATCCTTTAATGCAAGTAATTCTGTATGTCCAACCATTTCATCAATGGTTCTAAAGCCTAAAAGAGCCATATATTCTCTTAATTCCTTTGCAATAAATTTCATAAAATTCATTACATATTCTGGCTTACCCTTAAATCTAGCTCTTAGTTTTTCATCCTGAGTTGCAACACCAACAGGGCAGGTATTTAAATTACATACACGCATCATAATACAGCCCATAGCAATTAATGGTCCTGTTGCAAAGCCAAACTCCTCAGCACCTAATAAAATAGCAATCGCTAAATCTTTACCCGTTAAAAGCTTACCATCGGTTTCAATTCTTACTCTATCCCTTAATCCATTCATAACTAGGGTTTGATGCGTTTCTGCTAAACCAATTTCCCAAGGGATTCCCGCATTATAAATGGATGTCCTTGGGGCAGCACCAGTACCACCATCATATCCAGAAATCAAAATGGTATTCGCACCAGCCTTAACTACACCTGCAGCAATCGTACCAACGCCAGATTCAGATACTAGCTTTACAGATATTCTTGCACCTCTATTCGCATTCTTTAAATCGAAAATTAATTGTGCTAAATCCTCAATGGAATAAATATCATGATGTGGAGGTGGAGATATTAAGGATACACCGGGAGTTGAATTTCTCGCTTTGGCAATCCATGGGAATACCTTTGCACCAGGTAATTGTCCACCCTCACCAGGCTTAGCTCCTTGAGCCATTTTAATTTGAATTTCAATAGCGTTTGTTAAATATTCAATTGTAACACCAAATCTACCGGATGCCACTTGCTTAATAGCACTACATTTTGAATCTCCATTGGAAAGCAAAGTATATCTTTCTCTTTCTTCTCCACCCTCACCGGTATTGGATTTTGCATGTAATCGATTCATCGCAATTGCCATACATTCATGAGCTTCCTTTGATATAGAGCCATAAGACATTGCCCCTGTTTTAAATCTTTTTACAATAGAATCAACAGATTCAACATCATCAATAGAAATTGGGTTATTATATTTTAAATTAAATGTATTTCTTATATTTATAACCTTTTTATCAATAAGCTTTGTGAATTCCTTATATTCCTCATAGTCGCCTTTTTGACATGCATATTGTAAATGCATAATGGCAAGTGGATCATAAATATGTTCCATTTTGTTCTTTCTAAAGCCATGAGTTCCTAAGGATTCTAATGTATCCTTCTTCGAATTTAAGGCATTATTATAAACCTTGATTGTGTTTTCTTCAATTTCCTTTAATCCAATTCCTCCAATAGGAGATGGAGTATTTGTAAAATATTTAGAAACAATATCATCATTCAATCCAATAATCTCAAAGATTTGAGCTCCATTATAGGATTGAATTGTGGAAATACCCATCTTTGCCATTATTTTTAAAATCGAATGCATCACACCAGTAATGTAATTCTTTATGGACTTTTCAAAGGAATTCTTTATATAACCTCTATTTGTATATAATTCGATTGTTTCATAAACCAAATATGGATAAATCGCATTAATTCCAAAGCCAATTAAGCAAGCATAATGATGAACATCCCTTGGTTCAGCAGATTCTAAGACTAAGGAAACATGAGTTCTTCTTGAGGTCTTTGTTAAATGCTGGTGAATAGCACTTGAAACTAATAAGGATGGTATTGCAATTCCCTTTTGATTTCTATCCGATAGAATGATAATAGATGTACCAGAATCAATTTTTAAATCACATTCTCTAAAGATTCTATTTAAAGCATCCTCCATGGATTCATTCTTATAATCATAGGAAATGGATACAATTTCTGTTTTAATTCCATATTTATAAGCATTTCTAATCTTATAAAATTCTTCTTCAGTTAATAATGGATTTTTAATTCGAATTCGAAATGCATTATTCTCCTGTGGATTTAATAAATTACCCTCACAACCTAAATAATTTGTCGTAGACATTACAATTTCTTCACGAATAGAATCAATTGGTGGATTTGTTACTTGAGCAAATCTTTGCTTAAAAAATTGGAATAGATTAAATTCCTTATTCATTAATACTGCAAGAGGAATATCATTACCCATAGATACAACCTTTTCTATTCCCTTTTCTGCAAAAGGAATAATCGATTCCATTAAATCATCATAGGTATATCCATTCATTTTTTCCAAAAGATCAATATCATATTCTCTTTTTATCTCTTTTTCCTTAGGTAATTTGTTTAAATCAATAATTCTTTCATTCCATTTTTTATATGGATATTTATTTGAATAATCTTTTTTTATAATATCATTAGATATTATTTTTCCCTTTTCTGTATCTACAAGTAAGATTTTACCAGGCTCTAATCTCTTCTTTTCTACGATGTTTTCCTCATCAATAGGCAAAGAGCCTGTTTCAGAGAATAAGACTAAATAATCATCTTTAGTAATATAATATCTAGATGGTCTTAAGCCATTTCTATCTAAGGATGCTCCAACCTTTACACCATCAGAAAATATAATAGATGCAGGTCCATCCCAAGGCTCTTGGAAGGTAGAATGGAATTCATAAAATGCCTTTAAATTGGGATCCATTTCATTATCCTTTTCGTATGGCTCTGGAATCATCATCATAATGGTTTCCTCTAGGCTTCTACCATTTAAATACATAAATTCCAAGAAATTATCAAACATTGCAGAATCACTTGATTCCTTTGGAATAATCGGTAATATTTTATTTAAATCCTCACCATAATATTCGGACTTAAATAAGCCTTCTCTAGCTCTTACCATATTGACATTGCCACGAATTGTGTTAATTTCACCATTGTGACACAAAAAACGATTTGGATGAGCTCTATCCCAAGATGGGAAGGTATTGGTTGAGAATCTAGAATGCACTAGGGCAATGGCAGATTCCACCTTTGTATCTAATAAATCCAAAAAGAAATTTCTAACCTGAGTAGATACTAGCATTCCCTTATAGACAATAGTTTTTGAAGAGAAGGAACAAAAATACAACCTAGAATTATTCTCCATAGCCTTTTTTTCTATGATTCTTCTAGCTAAATATAGTCTTCTTTCAAAGTCTAAGCCTCTACTTACTTCTTCTGGCCTTTTTACAAAAACCTGGGCAATATAAGGCATTGCATCTAGGGCTGTTTTACCAATATCCTTAGTATCTACAGGCACCTTTCTATAACCTAAAATCTCTATGCCAGTTTCCTTTAATCCTTGATTAATTAGTTCAATTTCTATGTTTCTTAAATGCTCATTTTGGGATAAAAATAACTGACCTACTGCGTAATCTAAAGCCTTTGGTAAGCTAAAGCCTAAAATTTCATTTTCAAAGAATTTATGAGGAATTTGAAATAAAATTCCCGCACCATCTCCGGAATTATCCTCAGCTCCAGTACCTCCTCTATGCTCTAAATGAATTAAAATATCTAAAGCATCCTTAATGGTTTTATGTGTTTTTATTCCCTTTATTTGTGCAATAGCTCCAATACCACAAGCATCATGCTCGTAGCTTGGGTCATATAATCCTTGTTTTTGCTCATAATCTTGCATTCGAATCACCTACTTTTTATAATGCATTGCTGCTTCAATAAAATCTTTAAACAATGGATGGCATCTTTCAGGTCTTGATAGGAATTCTGGATGAAATTGACATCCTATAAACCAAGGATGATTCTTTAATTCTACAATTTCTACTAAATTGGATTTTAAATTCCTACCTGTAATTTTTAAATCCTTATCAAATATTTCTAAGAATTTATTATTAACCTCATATCTATGTCTATGTCTTTCCTTTATATCTAGCTTTTGATATGCTTTATAGGTTTTTGATTCCATATCTTCGATATGGCAATCGTATAAACCTAATCTTAATGTTCCTCCAATATTGATTCCATCATATTGGTTTTCTAAATAATCGATAATATTATGCTTCGTTTCCTTATCAAATTCTCCAGAATTTGCATCCTTATAGCCAATCTCATTTCTTGCATATTCTATGCAAATCAATTGCATGCCAAGACAGATTCCAAATAGTGGAATCTTATTTATTCTTGCATATTCAATGGCAATAAGCATACCATCAATTCCTCTATCGCCAAATCCTCCTGGGATGATAATTCCATCTAAATTGGATAGTTTTTCTTCTACATTACTTTTATCAATTAGACTTGAATCAATATAATCGATAAGAATTCTTTTATAAAAATAATAGCCTGCAGCCTTTAAGGCTTCTGCAACAGATAAATATGCATCATGCAAGTTTACGTATTTACCAACTAATCCAATTCTTATATCACCATTAAGGCTTTCGATTCTTTCAATTAGATGATACCATTCACTCATATCTGCTTCCTTAGCATCGATTTTAAAATGCTTCAAAATAATATCATCTATATTTTGCTCATGAAGGCTTTTGGCTACATTGTAAATTATTTTTTGATCTAGGGCTTCAATTACATTTTCTTTATTTACATCACAGAATAATGCAATCTTATCCTTTTGAGATTCTGATAGTGGAACCTCTGTTCTTAAAATAATAATATCGGGCTGAATACCTATTTTTCTTAATTCCATTACGGAATGCTGCGTAGGCTTTGTTTTAAGCTCATCTGCGGCCTTTAAATAAGGAACTAAGGTGTTATGTATATATAATGTATTTTCATAGCCAAAATCTCTTCTTGCCTGGCGAATTGCCTCTAGGAATGGTAAGGATTCAATATCTCCAACTGTACCACCAATTTCTGTAATTACTATATCCGCATTCGATTCTATTGCAGCCTTCTTAAGCTTATCCTTTATCTCATTTGTAATATGAGGGATAACCTGTACAGTTCCTCCATTATATTCTCCTCTTCTTTCCTTTTGAATGACATTCGAATATATTTTTCCTGTAGTAATATTTGAATTTTTTGACAAGCTTTCATCAATAAATCTTTCATAATGTCCTAAATCCAAATCTGTTTCTGCACCATCATCTGTGACAAAGACCTCTCCATGCTGGTATGGGGACATAGTACCTGGATCCATATTGATATATGGGTCAAATTTTTGCATAAATATTTTAAGCCCTCTATTCTTTAGAATTCTTCCAATAGAGGATGCTGCAATCCCCTTACCTAAGCTTGAAACTACTCCACCTGTCACAAATATAAATTTTGTTTTCATATCCATCATATATCCACCTATTACAATACCTTTTTTAATCTTTCAATTGCTTCCTTTGTTCTTTCATGTGTATTAAATGAGGTAATTCTAAAATAGCCTTCCCCCTCTTCTCCAAAGCCTATACCAGGAGTACCAACAACATTGGCATTCGTTAATAAATAATCAAAAAATTCCCAAGATTTCATACCTAAAGGGCATTTAAACCAAATATATGGTGAATTTTTACCACCAGTATAATAGATTTTCTTTTCATCAAAGAAGGAGGATAGCATTTTTGCGTTTTCCATATAATAATTAATATTCTCTATACATTCATGAAAGCCATCTAAACTTAATGCAGCCTCAGCTGCCCTTTGAACAGGATAGGATACTCCATTAAATTTTGTTGCCTGACGTCTAGTCCATAATTTGTGAATACTGTGATTATCGCTTGAAAGCTCTAATGGAATAATGGTAAAGCCACATCTTAAGCCAGTAAATCCAGCTTGCTTAGAAAAGGAACAAACCTCAATTGCACATTCCTTACTACCCTCAATTTCATAAATAGAATGAGGATAATTTGAACTTGATATAAATGCCTCATAGGCTGAATCATAAATGATTAAAGAGCCTTTCTTTCTTGCAAAATCTACCCATAGCTTTAACTCATCATAATTATATGCACTACCTGTCGGATTATTCGGTGAGCATAAATAAATAATACTAGATTCCTTCATATTATCCTTAGGTAGTGGTAAGAAATTGTTTTTCTCACTTCCAACCATATAGTATATGTCTCTTCCACTCATTAGATTGGAATCTAAATAAACTGGATATACAGGATTAGGAATATAAATCGGATTATCTCCAAAAATATCTACAATATTTCCTAAATCTGATTTCGCACCATCAGAAATAAAAACACTATTTAAATCTAAATCCACATGAAATCTTTTATAATACTTCAAGATTGCTTCCTTTAAAAAGCTATATCCATATTCTGGTGGATAGCCCCTAAATGTTTCCTTCTTCCCCATTTCATTTGATGCATTGATTAATGCTTCAATAACATTCTTACCTAAAGGTAAGGTAACATCTCCAATTCCAAGCTTAATAATATCTGCATCAGGATTATATTCCTTATATTTTGCTACTCTTTTATTGATTTCTGAAAACAAATAATTTTCAGATAATTGATCAAAATTAGAATTTATTTTTATGTTCATAAGCTATATTCTCCTTTTCCAACAAATACTTAACAATAAGATCTATACAAGCATCATAGAGTGAAACTCTTTGGTTCATTGCCATCATTTCTACATATTTATGAGCTTCCTCCTCAAACATTTTTTCATATACAACTAGAATTGTCTTTGCAAATTCTAATGCTCTTATTTTTTCATAATCCAAAGTCTTTTTCTTTTTTATGCTTCCATATAAGGCTATTTTTAATACCTCTAAGAACTTATTTATACTTATTGGTCTTCTTATCGTAATAAATCCTTTATCAAAGTTAAGATAGAATGGTTCATACTTAAAATAGGAATCAATAATCATAACAATAGATATGTCCTTATAATCTAGGGCTAATAAATAGTCTATTTCCTCTTTCGTATAAACAGCTTTATTTATAATGATTACATTTGTTCTCTTTTCATCAACACAAGTTCCAATGTCATAGATAGAATCTATGGTAGAGCTTAAAACTCCCTTTAGTGGCAATAAAGAAATAATAGAATACATATTCTTTTTGAAATTATTTAAATCCGATAGTATAGTTATATGAATTTTATCCATGCTTTTCATAAAATGCCACTTCCTTTTTTGTGAATTTAAAACAAAAAATCATTAAAATTTGAAATATAATTTGATAAAATGCCGTTTTCTTATCAAATATACAAAGAGTTTAGCACCATTTCTTCATATTATCAATACAAATATTTTATTTTTTTAACTTTTTTTGAATTTTGTTCGTGCAAAAAGTCTAATTTTGCCTAGTTTTTGAATTTAAAACGCTTTATACGCAAAATTTTATTCAAAAACACATTGACAAGCGAATTTTAGAGGTTTATAATGGGTGCATAAAGGCAAGGAGGCCAAGTTATTAAGGCCCTCTTGCCCTTTTATTTTTTAGGAGGGATTTTATATGAAACAAGTTACAGATTACTTTGGATGTCGTGTTTTTAACGACAAAGTAATGAAATCAAAATTGTCTTCGGATGTATATAAAAAACTAAAGAAGACAATTAATGAAGGCAGTGAATTAGACATTAGCGTTGCAAATTCTGTTGCGCAAGCAATGAAGGATTGGGCAATTGAAAATGGAGCTACACATTACACACATTGGTTCCAGCCTATGACTGGTTCTACTGCAGAAAAGCATGATTCCTTCATCTCTCCAGAGGAAGATGGATCGATCATTATGGAATTTAAGGGTAAGGAATTAATTAAAGGAGAGCCTGATGCATCATCCTTCCCATCGGGAGGCTTAAGAGCTACATGTGAGGCAAGAGGATATACTGCATGGGATCCAACATCTTATGCATTTATTAAGGATAAATGCTTATGCATTCCAACGGCATTCTGCTCTTATGGTGGTGAGGCACTAGACAAAAAGACTCCATTATTAAAATCTATGCAGGCTTTGAATAAGCAAGCATTAAGAGTTTTAAAGCTATTTGGAGTAAGTGCTACTTCCGTTAAAACAACGGTAGGACCTGAGCAAGAATATTTCTTAATTGATAAGGAAGTATACGAAAAGCGTAAGGATTTAATTTATACAGGTAGAACCTTATTTGGTGCAATGGCACCAAAGGGGCAGGAGCTTGATGATCATTATTTTGGTTCTATCAAGCCTAGGATTCAAGCTTTCATGAATGATTTAAATCAAGAATTATGGGAATTAGGTATTCTTGCTAAAACTGAGCATAATGAGGTAGCACCAGCACAGCATGAATTAGCTCCAATATTTGCGACAACAAATATTGCTGCAGACCACAATCAAATCACTATGGAAACAATGCAAAGAATTGCAAAAAAGCATAATCTTGTTTGCTTATTACATGAAAAGCCATTTAAGGGAGTTAATGGTTCTGGTAAGCACAATAACTGGTCATTATCTACGAATACTGGAATAAATTTACTAGAGCCTGGTGATACTCCAAGCGAGAATGCACAATTCTTATTATTCTTAGTTTCTGTTATTAAAGCCGTTGATGAATATCAGGATTTATTAAGAATCTCTGTTGCAAGTGCTTCAAACGACTTCCGTTTAGGTGCAAACGAGGCACCTCCTGCAATCATTTCCATCTTCTTAGGTTCTGATTTACAGGCTGTCATTGATTCTATAGAATCTGGAAGTCCATTAAAAACAAATGGTAAGACATTCCTAAAGATTGGGGCAGATGTATTACCTCCTCTACCAAAGGATACAACAGATAGAAATAGAACCTCTCCTTTTGCATTCACTGGTAATAAATTTGAATTTAGAGCATTAGGCTCATCGGATTCCATTTCTTGTGCAAATATTATGCTAAATACTGCAGTTGCCGAGGAATTAAAGCAATTTGCTGATCGATTAGAGAAGGCTAAAGACTTTAATCAGGAGTTACATGATCTAATTCGTGAAACCATTGTGAACCATAAGAGAATTATCTTTAATGGCAATGGATATGATGATGCTTGGGTAAAAGAAGCTAAAGAAAGAGGCTTATTGAATTTAAAATCAACACCTGAGGCATTACAATATTATCTTCATGATAAAAATATCCATTTGTTTACATCTCATGACATTTATACTTTAAATGAAATTCATGCAAGATATGAAATAGGACAGGAGCATTATTCAAAAATTGTAAACATTGAAGCATTAACATGCTTAGATATGCTAAATAAGGATTATTTACCTGCCATATCAGACTACACAAAGAAATTAGCTGAATCCTTATCTATAAAGAAATCTCTTGGTGTAAATACTACCTATGAGCTTGAGCTATTAATTAAGATTTCTGATGGACTTCAGAATGCATATGATACAAAAATTAATCTAGAAAAGGTATTAGAGCATACTAAGGATATTGAGGATTGTACTGAGCTTTCTATGTATTATAGAGAAAAGGTTCTTCCTCTAATGGAAGAGGCTAGAGATATCATTGATTCTATTGAAGTAGATATGGATAGAAAATATTGGCCAGTGCCATCCTATGGCGATTTGCTATATAGCGTAAAATAATAGTTTTGGAGGGATTATTTATGTGGGATTATCAGATTTGGAAACTCATTGCTATTGCCTTGATCTTCTTTATGCAAGCAGGCTTTGCAATGTGTGAGGCTGGTTTTACAAGAGCAAAAAACACAGGTAACATTACCATGAAAAACCTAATGGATTTTTGCTTAGGTACAATCACATTCATTTTAATTGGTGGGCCTATTCTATGTGCAGAAAATGCACTTGCAGGTGGGCTATTTGGAGATGTTGGTCAAGTCTATAAAGGAATGTTTGGCGAGGGCGCTTCATGGGCTGGATGGACCGATTTCATTTTTAATTTAGTATTCTGTGCTACTACTGCTACTATCGTTTCTGGTGCAATGGCAGAACGAACAAATTTTAAAGCATATTGTATTTATTCTATGATTATTTCCGCTATTGTATATCCAGTAGAAGCCTATTGGAACTGGGGAGTTGGAAATAATGGATGGTTACAACAGCTCGCTATAAATTGGGGATTAATGAATGGAACCGCACAAGGATTTATCGATTTATCCGGTTCTTGTTCTATCCATATGGTTGGTGGTTTAACCGCTTTAATTGGTGCATGGATGGTAGGACCAAGAATTGGAAAATATGTTAAGGACGAGAATGGAAAGATTACAAAGATTAATGCAATTCAAGGACATAATGTATTAATAGGTGCTTTAGGTGTATTCATTCTATGGTTTGGTTGGTATGGCTTCAACCCAGCAGCATGTACATCCTGGGATGGATATGAGGGCATGGGCCAGGTATTCATGACAACAACAATTGCTGCATCACTATCAACAGTTACTGTAATGATGATAACTTGGATTAGAAATGGAAAGCCAGATGTTTCTATGACACTAAATGGCTCATTAGCTGGCTTAGTTGCGGTTACCGCAGGCTGCGCAAGAGTAGATATTATTGGTTCTATTTCTATTGGTATTGTTGCAGGCTTTATATTAACGTTTGGTGTTGAATTCTTCGATAAGGTTTGTCACATTGACGATCCTGTTGGTGCATGCTCTGTACATTTCCTAAATGGTGTTTGGGGAACATTTGCATGTGGATTATTCTCAACAAACACAGGATTATTCTATGGCCATGGCTTCGCTCAGCTTGGAATTCAAACCATTGGTATCCTAGCCGTATGTGCTTGGACTGCCGCATGGGCATTCTTAATCTTTGGTGTAATGAAGCTAATCAAAAGACATGATGGTGTAACTCCATTCCTAAGAGCTACACCTGAGGAAGAAATTAGAGGATTAGATTTAACCGAGCATGGATTAGTAACTGCATATGCAGGATTCCAAATGGCTCCTCAATCCTTTGATTATGGAGATGCAGTATTACAGGTCACAGGGGATGTACCTGCTTCTGAAGCAATAAAAGTTGAAACTATGCCTCAAGTAGATAACATTAAGCCTGGAGATAAAACGATCACAAAAATTGAGATCATTTGTAAGGAAAGAATGTTTGAAGCTCTTAAAAATGAGCTCATGAGTATTGGTATTACAGGTATGACCGTATCTCATGTTATGGGATGCGGTATCCAAAAGGGTGCTCCAGAATATTATCGTGGAATTAAAATTGAGCCAACCCTATTACCAAAGATTCAAGTAGATATCGTAGTTGCAAATATACCTGCATCAAAGGTTATTGAGTCTGCAAGAAAGATATTATATACCGGTCACATCGGTGATGGTAAAATCTTTGTATATAACTGCTTGGATGTTGTTAAGGTTAGAACTGGCGAAACTGGTCCTGATGCCTTATTAGATGTTGAATAAATAAAATTAAGTGTGCCCTATTTCTATAGGCACACTTAACTGTTTTATAAAAGGAGTATTATTTATGTGTTCTATAATGGGATATTTAGGAAAAATGCCTCTTGAGGCATTTAAGGAGGGATTCGATAAGACAATATCTAGAGGTCCTGATATGTCTAAAATAATAACAATCGATGATTGCTATTTAGGATTCCATAGGCTTGCAATTATGGAATTAACTGAAATTGGTATGCAGCCATTTCATCTAGACAATACATATTTGGTTTGTAATGGAGAAATCTATGGATTCAAAAAAATTAAGGATAATCTAATAAAAAAAGGATATACCTTCAAAAGCAATTCCGATTGCGAAGTTCTTCTTCCATTATATAAGGAATATGGATTAGATTTCTTTTCAATGCTAGATGCTGAATTTGCCTTAATCCTTTATGATGCAAATACAAAAGAAATGATT
>JAFPSY010000145.1:0-2616 GCA_017413585.1 Acholeplasmatales bacterium | reverse complement strand
TGGTGCATTTAATTACTCTGGATTAGAGATATTAAATGTACCATTAAGCTTAGCAAGCAATGCTTATTTAAAATCATTAGATTATGTAAAATTTTATTAGGAGGGTATCATGGAACAAAAGCCAATTTTAATTTTAATTGCAGGTGGTACTGCAAGTGGTAAAACGACAGTAGTCGATAAGATTATTAAATCATTCAAAAATAAGGATGTATCTGTAATCTGTATGGATAATTATTATAAGCAAAGGGATGAATTAACCTTTGAGGAAAGAAAGAGAATTAATTATGACCATCCAGATGCTATCGATATGGATCTATTAAAAATGCATATTCGTGCGCTTATGGATAATAGAAATATTGATTGTCCTGTTTATGATTTTGCAAATCATAATAGAGATAAATCAAAAACCATTAAAATTAATCCTGCAAAGGTTATCATCATCGAAGGTATTTTAGCCTTATATGATCCAGACATAAGAGCCTTAGCTGATATCCAAATTTTTGTAGAATCGGATGCAGATATTCGCTTCATCAGAAGATTAAAAAGAGATATGGAGGAGCGCGGAAGAACATTGGATAATGTAATTAGCCAATATTTAACTACAGTTAAACCAATGTATGAGGCTTATGTAGTTCCTACAAAGAGATTTGCCGATATTATCATTCCTAATGATACAAAGCATGATATTGCAATAGATATTCTATCTACAAAGATTAAAGATATTATTCGATAAGAAAAAAGCGACAAGAGATTAAAAAATCCTTTGTCGCTTTTTGTTTTTATTCTTTACTTAATATCCTTTACGAATGCCTTATAAGCTAAATAAGCCTCATAAACATCCACCTTAGATACAACCTCACATGGAGCATGCATAGATAATACAGGTACACCAGCATCCATTACATGCATATTTTGGTTACCCATGATGTAGGCGATAGTTCCACCTCCACCAACATCAATTCTACCAAGCTCAGCAGTTTGATAGTTAATACCATTATCATCCATTGCCTTACGTACGTCTCTTACGAATTCAGCAGATGTATCGTTGCATCCAGATTTACCTCTTGCGCCTGTATACTTATTGAAGGTAATACCATTACCTAAGTATGCAGCATTCTTAGCCTCAAATACAGAAGGGTAAAGTGGATCATAGCCAGCAGAAACGTCACTAGAAAGCATTCTAGTATTTGACATTGCACGTCTAAGCTTTAAATCGTTATAGCTTCCTTGCTTTGCAATCATTTCAGCGATGACAAGAGAATACCATTGAGATTGTGCACCTGTTGCACCAATAGAGCCAACCTCTTCCTTATCCACTAAATAAGCACAAATGGTTCTTTTAGAAGTAGAAGAATCTAAGATTGCACGTAAGGATGTATATGCACATACTCTATCGTCATGACCATAGCCAATAATCATAGAGCGATCTAATCCTAAATCTCTTGCAGGACCTGCAGGAACGATTTCTAATTCTGCAGAAATAAAATCTTCCTCTTCAATATCATATTTATCCTTTAATAGCTTTAGGATGTTTGCTTTAACCTGATCCTTTTCCTCACCCTTAATAGGCATATGACCAATAGTTAAATCTAAATCCTCTCCATCAACAGCCTTAGCTGCAGGCTTAGATAGCTTATCTTGTGCTAGGTGTGGTAATAAATCTGTGATACATAATACAGGATCTGCATCATCCTCACCAATATTAACCTCAACAGTAATTCCATCCTTTTTGCATAGAACACCATGTATTGCAAGATTTCTTGCAACCCATTGATATTTTACGATACCACCATAGTAGTGTGTATCTAGCATAGCAAATCCATTCTTTTCATATAATGGATTTTGTTTAATATCTAATCTTGGAGAATCAATGTGAGCACCTAAAACATTTAAACCATTTTCAAGTGGCTCCTCACCTATGATAAATACACAAATATTCTTTTCTCTATTTGTTGCATATACCTTATCACCAGGCTTTAATGTTTCAAATTCACTTAATTCCTTAAATCCATATTTTTCTGCTAATTCAACACTAAATTGAACAGCCTCTCTTTCCGTTTTACATAAAGATAAAAATTCTTTATATTCCTCGTTGAATTTCATTAATTCAGCAAGCTTTTCGCCATCATATTTTTCCCAGGCATTTTTTGCGTACATATATAATTACCTCCATACAGTTTATTATTATAACATAATAAAATATCGTTTTAAATATAGATTTTAAAGTGGTAAATGCTATATCTTTATGGTATACTATAAACGTTTATGAATTTTGAAGCAAAGGATTGGTGATTGTCGTGGATGATAATAAGGAAAGACTTCAAAAGGTTATGGCTTCTTGTGGTGTTGCCTCAAGAAGAAAATGTGAAGAAATAATTACCCAAGGTAGAGTTAAGGTCAATGGTAATGTCGTTACAGAGCTTGGTACTAAGGTTTCTAAAAAGGATGTCATTGAGGTAGATGGCAAGGTCTTATTTAAGCAAGAGCATGTCTATTATGTATTAAATAAGCCTACAGGCTACCTAACTACAGTTAGTGATACCTTAGGTAGAAGAACGGTTATGGATTTACTTGATCCAGAAACAAAGAAAACGAGAGTTTTCCCTGTTGGTAGAT
>JAFPSY010000144.1:0-2553 GCA_017413585.1 Acholeplasmatales bacterium | reverse complement strand
ATCTTATAGATTACTGTAGGTAAATCATTTATAGAAGAATAGTATTCATAATCACTCATGGTGATTATTTTTTCTATTTTTCCAAATTGAATTCTACTGTTCTTCCTTTCATTATCTATTCTAGCTACTAAATCTCCTTCCTTAAATTTATTCTTATTAAAGGAATCTATTTTTGCTATAGATAATTCATCATGTAAATCACTTACAATGAAAAGAGTATGAATAGAGGATTTTGCATCCTCTATTTCTAGATTTCTTGCAAGAAAATATAGCTTTCTTACATAGGTCTCTGAAATTAATCCTTGGTCCATACCTGGTTTAAATTTTTCTATCTTATCTACATATTTGTTGTAGGTTTCATATGGTATAGCTTTAACCTTATCGAAGGATTTACCATTAATATCCTTTACGACATATACTATATTAATGCCATAGCCATCCTCCTCGAAATCATAAGAGGCATGCTCTAAGGTTAGATTTTTGTACTTTGATTCAATTAACCTTTTAAAATCGAATTTTAAAAATTCTAACGCAAGTGGATCAAAGCCATAGTCTATGGCATTGATAATATCAATTTGAGTCCAAAGCTCATCAGTAACATAGAATTTATAATCCATAAAATCATTTAAAAAATCCATTCGATCATAAATTGCATTAGGATATCGATTACCAATGATAATCGTCTTCCATTCATCATCGATATATACTAAGCCCTCTGGAGAAAATGTCTCCTCCTTACAATTTGGGCATGTATGAAAATGAATATCTGCATTTAATACATGAGGCTTTAAATCCTTATCCTTTGGTATACGAATGAGTGCAGGATAGGAAGATTCATAGAATCTTCCGCAGCCTTCACATTTAATTAGCTTATCCTTAAAAATAGCCATGAGCTTCACCTCACATACTTGTATATTTTTAAATCTTATCCACTACATCAAGCATTTCCTTTGGTAGCTTTCTTCTTACTGCCTTCACTAAGGATTCTGGTATTTCCTTATAGAATGCTTCAGCAATTGCACAAGAAATTGCGGATGTGGTATCGCAATCTCCTCCAATGGAGATTGTTGTTCTTAAGCAGTCCTCGAAGGAGGTTGAAATTAAGAAGCAATATAGTGCCTGTGGTAGTGTCACCTGACAGATTTCCGCCTCATGGCGATATGTTCTTCTTAATTCCTCATAATCTAATTTTTTAATCTCTGGGTATTCCCTTTCCATATATTCCCTCAAGAATTCTTTGGATTTACCCATTCTTGCATAATAAATGGATAAGGCAGTTACAATATCACCCTTCATGCCTTCAGGGTGGTTGTGGGTAACCTCCGTTACCCTTTTGGCTAGGTCAATAACCTCATCTTCCCTCTTCCCTACCCAGCCAGCTGCAGAAACTCGCATGGCACTACCATTACCACAGGAATTGTATGGCTTTCTTGAACTACCAAGTACCCAGTCAAAGAAATGTCCACCATAACCTGCATAAGGGTATTTCTTACCCCATTTTTTAAGTGTATCGATTACATCATCCTTATTATAAGGATTTCCATTAATTAATACATCCGCAACAGCCACAGTCATTACTGTATCATCTGTAAAGCAAGACCTGTCGACCACTAATTCAAAATCCTTGTGTTTAATATTGTTAAATTCAAATCTTGATCCTACTACATCTCCAATAATTGCACCTATCATAATTCTTCTTCCTTTCTACCCAATATGTTTTTAAATATTTCATAATTACAGAATTTGTCATAGCTACTACAATAAATTGCAAATTCCACCCCATCAAAATGATATTGCTTGAGTAGCATTTTAAATATTGAGGCAACAACCTCAGGTGGGTTATGGAATGCACCACATCCATATGCACCTAATATTAATATTTCTATCTTTTCCTTCTTAGCAACCTGTAATACCTTTTCAATTCTTTTATAGATGATTTTTCTATATTCATCTAAATCGTAAGCGAAAGGTAAATTGGGTGCTGCAGATGTAATTACATCTACATAGTACCAATCTTCCTCATTCATAAGTAAAGGTATGGATTCATCTGTTTTAAATACACAAACCTTAGGTAAATAGATTAAATCATCATTTCCCATTTCATTCATCATTCCCTTTTTAAACATAGTGGTATGTCTTAAATAGAATTCATCCTTAAATTTTTCTTGTGATCTATATAATGTAGATATCCTACATAAGGATTCCTCCTGGGCTCCTGCACTCCATGGTGCACCACCAACAGAATGATTGTTTGCAAAATTTAATATGGCAACTCTTTTATCCTTGTATTCCTTAGCGGCTTCTAAGGTTCTTTTTTTCGATAGGATAATATTATCTGTTTTACCATCTGGTAAAACATTTAATGTATCCTCTTCCTTTACCATATAGGATAAATCATTTGTATTATGGATTACATCCACTAATCTTTTATCTGTTCCACATAAATTATAGGTATGATCCATTACATAATGATTTACTATTCTATATTTTCCCTTTGTATCCTTAAATAAATCTAAAACCTCTTTGTTATAATCCATATATATACCTCCATAT
>JAFPSY010000143.1:0-1533 GCA_017413585.1 Acholeplasmatales bacterium | reverse complement strand
TAAATCTACTTCATCTTCTTCTGTATCCTCTATATCTAAAGCTGGATCATTTTGTTCTAATAATGCCATTTTATGGCCAAATAATGTTATATATTCCTTATCCTTATCCGTTTTAATCCTTAGGCCTGGCTTTTTATAATCCATACCTAATAAATCTTTAAATTTGGAGCCTTCGCTACACATAAAATAATATAAAAGAATCCAAGCATAGGATGTATTATTCTTAGAATAGTTATCTAGCTTTCTTATAGCCATTCTCGCTCTATTCTTATTATTGATACACTTTATGACTTCTTTCTCTTGTTCGTCTAAAATTCTTTGGAAGCCAGCATTCATGTTCATGAATACATCCTCCGTCATTTTTAGACCCTTCTTCTCTTCTTTGAATTTTGAATCAATTTCCTTCAATAATTCATCTAACTTATCTATAGCCTTTTTATCATGCCCATTATATTTTTTAGGATATGGGAAGGAAATGAAGCTCTCGAAGGTTACTTCCTTTTCCTCACTATTCGAAAGAGGATGATCCAAAAGATATTTCACCATATAATCTAAGCCAACCTCCATGCCTTTTTCATTTTTTAAGGCATTTTTTGTTGTACTCTTTCTAAAGCATAATGGTTGTTTTGGCCAATTTGATTTCTTTATATCTCCATTCTTATCCTTATATTCGTAGCAATATTTCTCGTTTAAATTTGAAATAATCATAGAAGTCTCGCATGGATATGGCCTTTTAGCTGAATCAATTTCCATATTAGATAATACGGCTAAAATACAAATATCCTTATAGATATCCTCTAATTTAGGATCATCTTTATCCTTATTAAATGTATCCCAATAAAGACAATTCAAACAGGTTGCATAATTTACTACTGTTCCTACCTTATTATTACTAATCTTGCTGTCAGGTTTTGATAAATCAATCGTAAAGCTTTGGATATCAGATTCCTTTATAGGCTCAACTAAATTTACTGGCACCTTAAAGCGATCCTCATTTTCCTTTGCTCTTGTATAAAGAATAGGATTATTGGTCATCATGACAGAATCAGAATCAAAATCCATTCCATTTAATCTTTGTAATATATTATGGTTAATAGAATTTACAACTACAATTTCCTTGGATAAATTGAAATAGTCATCTATTTTATTAAGCTTCTTATTCTTTGTGACCCATAAATTACCCATAGTAATATGGGGATATCTTAATATGGTTAAATCCTTTTGATTACTAAAGCCATTGGAATAGATTTCATCCTCTAATAATATGGATTTAGGTTCTTTATAATTAAATGGCTTTAACTGATTCTCTAGTAATCTATCCTTATCTGCAAGAGCAGTTAAGAATTCAAAGGGATTCGATAAAACTGTTGCATATCTACCTTCAATTAGAATTCTTCCCTTTTTATATTCCTTTAATAAATTATCCGTTTGGTATTGTCTAAAGTTTTTAATTAGTGGATTATAAAACAATTCCTTTTTTCTTCGTAATAAATCCTTAACTATAGGATATTTATAATTTTGAACCTTAGAATC
>JAFPSY010000142.1:0-6617 GCA_017413585.1 Acholeplasmatales bacterium | reverse complement strand
TTGAATAATGGGAACATTATTTTGGATTGCATAATCTCTAAGCTCCATATCTAAGTTTGAAAATATGAGTTTATTCGTTGGCTCATGATCATTAATTTTGGCATTCACCGCAACCACCACATTCCTCGGCCGAATGGCAGCCTGTGCAGCCTTGGCAGCCAGATGAACAGGAATCCTCCATGCTAGAAGCATAATCATTTAATAGCTCCTCAAGCATTTCCCATTCCTCATCAGACTCAATTCTCTCTAGGCTTCCCTTGCCATTATCCTCTGGATGATAAATTGCTGCAGAGGCACTTCCCTCTCCTCTAACCTGGAATACTACGTAATCCTTATTAAATTCTTCAGAATGATAGGTGAATAGAATATCACATAGAATTTCTTTACCATCATCCTGGATTAATGTTAATGTACGGTCTTGCATAATCCCACTCCTTAAAAAGATTTTTTATCAAGATAGTTTTGTAAAATGACTACGGCAGCCATTTCATCCTTCTTTTCGTGTCTATCTTTTCTTCTTACATTTGCAGAAATCATAGCCTTATCTACAATCACTGTAGTTAATCTTTCGTCCATTAAAACAACCTTAATATCCGATCTTTTTTCAATTTCCGCTTTAAAATCAAAGGAGATTTGGGCTCTTACACCCTCATCTCCATTCATATGCTTAGGAAGTCCAAGTACAACAGTACTTACCTTCTCCTTCTTACATATATCGATTGTATATTCAATTGCCTTTTCATAATCATCGTCACGGAATCTTAGTGTATCATACGCTCTTGCAAGTATTCCCATTTCATCGGAAATGGCTACACCTAAGGTTCTAGACCCTAAATCAAGACCAATATACTTCATTATTTTAAGAATTCCTTAACGTGCTCTAGTGCATCCTTTACCTTAGAGGAATCTCTTCCACCAGCCTGAGCTAGATCCTTCTTTCCTCCGCCACCGCCTCCGGTGATCTTTGTTGCTTCCTTAACGATTTGGCAAGCATCATATGGAGCGTTAGCTGCACATACGAAGGTAACCTTAGCACCATCACAGGATGCAAGTAATACAACATTTAAGCCCTTATTATTTTTTAAGGCAGATGCCATATCCTTAATAAGGTTTGTATCCTTAACATCAACGCAAGTAATTAGCTTATCTCCTTCAATTAGGCTATCGAACTTCTCTAGACTCTTTAGGGCAGATTGACTCTTCTTTTGGTTGTATTCCTTTTCTAAGTCCTTTACACTATTTTGAGCCTTAGAAACCTCTTCTCTTAAGGCTAAAATATATCTATAGCCCTTAAGGTTAAGCTCCTTCTTTTCATAAGTAAAGGATAATTCAATACCCTCATTCTTTGCAGATGCAATAATATCTTCTGCCTTAGCTAAAATCGTATTTAGGGTATTTTGAATATTTTCTGTAGATTTTACTAATAATTCATGTGCATTAGGGCCTGTAACTGCTGTAGCACGGAATACACCAGAACCAATAGATTCAATGGATGTAATCTCAAAATCGATTACCTCAGAGGTATTCGATACATGAGTACCAGCACAGAATTCCTTTGAAATACCCATATCCACAACTCTTACCTGAGCACCATACTTCTCACCGAATAATGCCATAGCGCCAAGCTTCTTTGCCTCTTCGATAGGTAATACTAAAGTCTTTACAGGATGTGCTTCCTTAACATAGGTATTTACTAAATCCTCAACTGCTAAGATTTCATCATCGGTTAATGCCTGATAATTATTGAAGTCGAAACGACAATAATCACTACATACCTGAGAACCCATCTGATGTACATGATTACCTAATACATGCTGAAGTGCAGCCTGTAGTAGGTGAGCACTAGAGTGATTCTTTCTAGTTAAATCTCTATTTTCCTTATCGACAATTGCCCAAATGATATCTCCAACCTTAAATGGACATTCCTTTACACCTAAAACATGTAGGTGCTGTCCATTAGGCATTTTAATTACATCGACAACAGGAATATCACCTAGGGTACCCTTATCCGATAATTGTCCACCACTAAATGCATAGAATGGTGTTTCATCTAATACTACTGCATTACCGAATACAGCAATAACCTTAGATTTATGATTTGTTGCATCGTAGCCTGAGAAGCGAGATTCTGCCTTGAAGTTTAAGAATTCCTCATTCTGTCCTCCCATAGACTCCTCATCCTTACGTGCATTTCTTGCACGCTCCTTTTGCTCCTTTAAATATGCCTTATAGCCCTCTTGATCCACGGTTAAGCCCTTTTCCTCTGCATATTCAACAGTAAGCTCAATTGGGAAGCCATAGGTATCATATAAGGTGAATGCATCAGCACCAGAAATAACCTTTTTATCCTTAGATGCTTCTGCAATTAATGCAAATCTCTTTTCACCATCAGCTAAGGTTTTAAGGAATTGCTTTTCCTCAGCAGTAATTACCTGCTTAACAATTTCCTTCTTTTCATGTAAATATGGATAATATGGATCCATAACCTTAATTACAACATCGACAAGCTCAGACATAAATGGCTTATTAATACCTAAGGATTTTGCATATTTAGAAGCTCTTCTTAATACTCTTCTAAGTACATATCCTCTACCCTCATTCGATAGGGTTGCACCATCCGCTACCGCAAATGTTACTGTTCTTACATGGTCAGCAATAACCTTAAATGCCATTTGACCTTCATATTTTACACCAGAGATTTCCTCAGTCTTTTTAATGATTGGCATAAATAAATCTGTATCATAGTTTGTATCTACACCCTGCATAACGCAGCATAATCTTTCAAGACCGCATCCTGTATCAATATTCTTAGAAGGTAGCTCCTTATAATTTTCTCTTGCTACACCCTCCTTAGAATTAAACTGTGAGAATACGATATTCCAAATTTCAATGAATCTATCGTTTTCAATATCGTCACGAATTAATTCAGGACCTCTCTTATCATATTTTTCACCACGGTCATAGAACATTTCTGTATCAGGACCACATGGACCCTCACCGATTTCCCAGAAATTTCCATCAAGTGGAATTAAATGGTCTTCCTTAATACCATGGCTCATCCACTCACGCTTAGCGTCTAAATCCTTAGTGTAATATGTGATATATAATTTATTTTGGTCAAAGCCAAACCACTTCTCACTGAATAATAATTCTGAGGCAAAGGCAATAGCCTCACTCTTAAAATAATCTCCAATAGAGAAGTTACCAAGCATTTCAAAGAAGGTATGGTGTCTTGCAGTCTTACCTACATTTTCAATATCGTTTGTACGAATACACTTCTGTGCATTTGTAATTCTTGGATTTTCTGGAACCATTGTACCATCAAAATATTTCTTTAATGGTGTTACACCCGCATTGGTCCATAGTAATGTTGGATCATTGTGTGGGACTAGGGATGCAGATGGCTCTACACTGTGTCCTTTTGATTTAAAGAAATCTAGCCACATTTGGCGAATTTCACTTGAAGTCATATATTTCATAGACTCTTACCTCCATTAAGCACCCTATAGGCGCTTTACAACATTTTGATTATATCAAAAAAGGATTTCAATAGCAATAACAAAACCGAAAGTAAAACATAGTTTTAAGCTTATAGCAGCATATTCGGAAAAACATTTCTCAAAATAAGATTATTCCTTTTCATAAAATGCTGTGATACAATCCATTTGAATAGCAAAAAATGAATTCAATAATTAAGGAGAATCTATGACATTTTATGCTTTTTCAAAAATAATAAAACAAAAAAGAATTGAATTTGGGTATAAGCAAAAGGAAATGGCGAATAAAATACCAACCCAAATTGTAAGATATAACCGCATTGAAAATGGTTCTTTAGAACCATCCTTCATTGAGCTTCAAGCCATTTGTAGAATTTTAAAGCTTGATTTAACAGAAATTTTAGAATTAAAAAAGCCTATCAAAGATACAATCGTAATCTTCGATTAGGCTTATTTTTCCATGAAGGAATAAGGAGTTATTCCCTCCATATCATATTCACCAAAGGTATCAAATGGGATATCCTTATCAAATATTTTATTATCTAATTCATTAGAGATTTTTTTTGATAATCTTGGTGTTAAATAGGTTTGTCTTAAATAATCCTCTGCATGTATAGCTTGCTCTAGGGATTGCGTTTTACCAAGAAGAATTAATTTCTTCTTCGCTCTAGTCATACCTGTATAAATAATCTTCTTTTTAAGCATTATTTGATAGGATGGTAATATTGGCATAATAACATTTTCAAATTCAGAGCCCTGAGATTTATGTATGGACATACAATAGGCTAAGGTTAAATTTTCTATATCCGATGCCATATAGGTTATGATTCTTCCATCAAAATCGATTAGCATTGCATCCTTTTCATCTACCTTAATCACATCTAAAATTTTACCAATATCTCCATTCATTATTTCATGAACGGAATCATTTTTAAGCTGTAAAACCTTATCATTTTTCTTGAAAATCTTAAAATCTCTTTTTAAGATTTTTTCTTTTTCTTTATTATATTCTTCTTGAATAAAGCTATTGATTGCATCAATTCCAGCATTTCCTGCATACATTGGGGCAAGGATTTGAATTCCTGATTGTAAATCTCCACCATTTGCTAAATAGCCATCTAAAAGCTTCTTAAGCATAGGAATTGTCGAAGAAACATCACTATTATAAAAGAATACCTCTTTTTTATTATTGAATATCTTATAATCAATTCTTTCTGATAAAACCATATGGGATAAGGAAATAATATCCGAATCCTTTGCCTGACGCATAATTTGATTTAGCTTTGTTGTAATAAAAACATCCGATTGCATTAAATCATATAAAACATTACCAGGCCCTACGGATGGTAATTGGTCCTTATCTCCAACTAAAATGATTTGGCATTTATCCTGTAATGCTGTAAATAGACTCATAGTAATCGATATATCCATCATAGATGCCTCATCGACAATCAGTAGGGAATATGCCATTTTGGAATCCTCATTATAGCTAAAATCACCATCAAAATTGTACCCAAGTGCCTTATGGATGGTAGAGGCCTTGTATTTTGTTGCCTCAGCCATTCTTTTGGCAGCTCTACCGGTTGGGGCTACCATACATACCTTATAGCCAAATTCATCAGAGGCAACAGGTAAATCATTTAATTTAGCATATACATTTAATATACCATTTAAAATGGTAGATTTACCTGTACCAGGTCCACCAGTAATAATAGATAATTTATTTAAAATGGAGGTGAATATAGCCTCCTTTTGCATAGGAGTATATTGGATATGTAGGTATTCCTCTACATATTTTATTGCATCCCTCACCTTTTCCTCTGGATATTTTTTTAATTTCCCACCTGCAAGCCTTAAAATAGCTTCCGCTGTTTTTACCTCACATTTATGTAGGTAAGCATCAAAATATTTATTATCCTCTAATATTATTTTTTTATTTTGAACTAAGTCATCTAAAATAGGCTTTAAATCATTACTATTGATTTCATTATCTAATAATCTTATGACAGAATTAATCAATTGCTCTTCTGTTAAAAAGGTAAAGCCCTGCTGGTAGCATACCTGATTTAGGGTATAAAAAATTGCCGCAGATAATCTTTTAGGATCATCCCTTTTCATGCCTAAATTTAATGCGAGGCTATCGCACTTTTTAAAGCCAAAGCCCTCAACCTCAGTTATTAAGCAATAAGGATTCTCTTCTACTTTATTTGCTGCAGAAACCGAATAGGTATTATATAATCTTTCCACCATTTTTGCAGTTAATCCAAAGCCAAAAAGGCGGATAAATACCTGCTCTGTTGCATAATTATCCTTTAGTGTTTGATATAATACCTCTATTTTAGGCTTAGTCATTCCATAAACCTTTTTTAATACTTCCTTATCCTCTAGGATTTTATCGATACAATCTAGCCCTAATTCATCAACGATATTTGATGCAAGCTTAGGTCCAATACCATAAAACTTATCACTAGATAAATAATGAATTAGGCCTTCTTTAGAAAAAGAATTACTCTTTGAATAGGATTCAACAAAAAACTGCTCCCCATATTTAGGGTGCTTTTTCATTTTGCCCACAAATTCATAGGATAGTCCATCCTCTAAATGAGGAAAAGAACCAACAATAATCAAAGTAGTATCATCCTCTTGTACAAGCTCACAAACCTTATATAGGGAATCTTGGCTTTCATATATGTAATTTGAAATATAACCAGATACTACTTTTCTTTCTTCCATTAATATTTTCTTCTTTCCTCATTCATATATACTTCATCAATGATAGCTCCACCTAAGCAGACCTCACCATCATATAAAACAACAGCCTGTCCTGGAGTAACGGCTCTAACATTATCATAATATACTTCTATTTTATTTCCAGGAAGCTTTTTTATTGTAACCTTATTGTCACTTTGACGATATCTGAATTTAGCACCATATTCCTTTCCATCCTCTGGAATATCACAAATCCAATTACAGCCTGATGCAATACAGCGGTTTGATAATAAATATTCACTATCGTGACCCTGACCAACTAAAAGCTGGTTCTTCTCTAAATCCTTACCACAAACAAACCATGCAGCATTATCAAAATCATGATTACCGCCTATACCAAGACCCTTTCTT
>JAFPSY010000141.1:0-8679 GCA_017413585.1 Acholeplasmatales bacterium | reverse complement strand
TCCAAGCATCTCCTTTACAGATGCACGAATTGGAGTAGGCTTTTGGAAGATTGGTTTTGTAACTGCATCAGGAATTGTCTTCTTATCCTCAGCTTTTACGTAGATTTCTCTTGATTTATGACAAGCGAAATAAACAATTTGATATTGCTTAGAAATGGTTCTGATTAAGGCTTTACATAATTCTAGCTTTTCATCATCAAAGTTAACAAACGGATCATCTAAAATGATAAATGGCTTTTCCTGTGGATACAAGCAGTCAATTAAGGCAAGTCTCATACATAAGGAAATGATATTTTGATATCCTCTAGAATAAGAATCGATACCCTTTAATCCACCTTCTGTCATAAATTGGAAATTGAAGTTTACATCGATGCTGTAATCCTCTGTATCCTTAAGTAAAAGAGAAATATATTTATTTACAGAATCCTTCATTGGCTTAACATATTTTTCAAGTAAGGAATTCTGGGAATGCGTTAAATAATCCATAGATAGATTTAATAATCTATATTCCTCTTCCATAATACGAATATCAATTTCAACATTTTCTCTTTCTGAATTATATTCATCAAGCATTGCAATTTCATTTTCGTATTCTGCACATTTATTCAGTAAGGTTGTCTTTTCACCATTTAATGCATCAATCTTTAAATCAATATCTGCAATCTTTTGATTTTCCTCTTCGATAGAGAAGTTTGCATCATCAATAACATCAAGCTGGTTCATGGAAATAAAGGTCTTAAGTAAGGATACCTTTTCAGATAACTGATCCTCAATTTCCTTTTTCTTTCTTAGGTGGGTATTTAGCTCACCAATTTTTTCCTCTGTTGTTACTGCTGTTGCTGAAGAATTAAATTGACCTAAGAAATGCTGAATCGCATTTTCAAGCTCCTTAATCTTATTCTCTAAATCCTTATTCTCTCTTGAAATATCATTAAAATCATCCTGAGCATCCTTATATCTTTGGATATTAGCACGTACAATAAACATATTGTTTGTGAAATTTGATGAATATAAATGATATCTTGCGAAGAATTCTCTTAATTCCTCCTCAAGATGAATCTTTTCATAATCATAGGATTTAACCTGTCCACCTACCGCAAGGGCATTATTTTGGCTATTATTCACTAAGAAGGCTGCAAGTGCACCAATATAGCCTAAAATAGCTAAGATAGAAATTGCAATACCTGCAATAGAGAAGCCCTGCTGATTTTCCTTTATAAAGAAGCCAACAATGAATAAGGCAACACCTACAATGATTAAAACGGATGAAACAATCGTAAGGGCAATACCAAGCTTTGGCTTTTTTCTTTCCTTAACGCTTGTATCATGAGCCTGTATAACACTTTTAATATTGTTATACTTCATGATTTGATCTGTAATATGATCTAGGGTTTCTTCATCAGGAATTTCAGTTAGGTTTAAATCCTTTTCAAGCTTTTCAATCTTCATTGAGGCTCTATTATTACTCTTTTTAACCTCATATTGTGTTCTTAAGCTTTGTAATTCCTTATTTTTACTTCTATATTCTAAAACCTCTTCTTGGGTAACATCATGTCCATTAAATACTAAATTGTTATCCTCTAAAAGCTTCTTGGTATATTTAATATCCTCTTCGTATTTTGCAACTACCTCAAGCTTAGCTCTTTTATCCTGGCTCTTTGTAAAGTTTAAAATACGATTGTTGATATTCTTCTTTTCATCATTTAAGATGTGAATTTCCTCATTAATTTGGGAAATTTGATTTTGAAGGATTGGTAATCCTTCCATTCTCTTATTAACTTCCTCAATTTCATCTTCGATTTGAGCAAGCTCCATCTTCTTATCTACAATAAGACCCTTTTTGGAATTAAGCTTTAATTCCTTAGCCTTTTTCGATAGGATTTCAATAGCTTCCTCAAAGGATTGAGAATCATCCGTACCACCAATTAGGTTTGCAAGCTTCGCCTCAATATCGGAATTGAAGCCTTCATTTAAATCCTTTTGTGGAATGAATACACTTCTTTCAAAGGAGGCTTCATTTAAATTAAGAATTGCCTCACCAATATTAGAACCAAATTTATCGATAGGAAGTCCACTTTGTAAATCGTATACTCTTTGGGTATCTAGAGTGGATTTTGAGGTTGAGAATTGTCTTTCAATACGGTAATTTCTACCATTCGCCTCTAAAATCAAGTATCCACCAAAGGTAGATACATTCTTCCATGGAGCATAAAGGGATCTTTCCGTTCTATTTAATCCATAAAGCATAGATTTTATAAATACAGTTAAAGTTGTTTTTCCCCAGCCATTTTCCTCATATAAGGAATTTAATGTCTTAGAAAAATCAAAGGAGTAATCGGAAAGCTTACCGAAGTTATCTATATATAAACTAATGAGCTTCATATTAGATTTCCTCCTTCATTAAGGCTTTAATACCATATTCAATTATTCTATTTTTATCATCCTCGGATAGCTTAGATGCTAAAACATTTCTTATAAATTCACCCTTAAGAGAAATATCATTTTCATATTCCTTAGCATTAATTCTAAGTCTAGATTCATCTGATACTCTTGCAAAATAATATTGCTGATTTAAGGATTGCTCTAAAAGCTCATTTTGCTTAATTAAGGATAAATCATATTCACCTACTAATCGTACACGAACCATATCAGATTGTGGAATATCTGTAAGCTTTAATGCTACATTTCTTCTAATTTCCACCCAGGAATCACAATTTGTAATATCTACCTTTATATCATGTAAAATTCTTTTTGAGAAAGGAATGAATTTTGATTCAATAGCGGAATCCGTAATATCAAGTAAAACAAATCCTTTAGGCCCTTCCTCATCAAAGCCTCTACCCTCAAGGCATCCAGGATATACCCAAATACCCCTATCATCTAGCTTACCCTTTTGGTATTTATGTAAATGACCTAAAGCTAAATAATCGATATTTCTTTCCTTAAGCATAGATAGTGGAATGGAATTAAGATTCGTAATATCTCCATGAAGCATTACAATATTCTTTTTACTTCTATTTAAGCATAAATTATCATATAGTGCAGGGGATATATTTTCACCACTAATACCTGTTATATCCACATTTTTGAAGGATATGGTTTCCCATTTATCTTTAAAAATATGAAGATTCGATGGTAATCCCATAGGATGCTCCTGGAACATATTAAAATCATGATTTCCATAGATTAATAAAAATTGAATCATAGGTGCTTCTTCAATGATTCCTAAAATATATTCTCTTGTTTTTGCTGAAATTTTAGGTCTATCAAATAAATCTCCAGAAATTAATATAGCTTCAACATTATTGTTCTTTGCATAATTAATTAAATTATCAAAGGATAATAAAAGCTCACGCTTTCTTTCCTTTGCTTTTACTGGATCTAAATTTGTTTCAAGCCTTGAATCTAAGTGCAAGTCAGCAGTATGAATGATTTGCATAAAGATCCCTCCTTCAAAAATGTACTATTATATATATTATATAATACTTCTTTCAAGAATTCACTATGAAAGAAAAAGAAAAAGGGGATTTTGAAATCCCCTATAACACTTTTGCAAGCTCCTCCATTTTCATATATGCCATGGAATTACTTTTTAACATTTCTTCCTTGTTTTTAGAACTATATTCATCATAGATAGATATGCAATCTATACCATATTCCTTTGCCCCTATAACATTCGATAAGGAATCATCAATCATTAAAATATCTTCCTTAGAAATATTATATTTTAATCTTACATATTCCATTGCGCTACCATTCCCCTTAGATAGAGTTTCATGGTTATACACGGATATAACATCATTAAAATACTCTTTTATGCCTAAGGCTCTCATGGATAAATCTAGGATATGATCTCCTGAGGCAGATAATACGACAATAATCTTACCTAAGGATTTAAGCTTAGATAAAATATCTAAGGAGCCCTTCTTTAAGGGGACCCTAGGATACATATAATCTACATATTCATCTATACCCTTCATAATCTCATCTATCGTCATAGGTAAGTGATATTCTTCCTTTATAAGCTCTGCGCAATAAAGATCTGTAAATATAGGAATTCTTTCATCTAAATCCTCTTTAGGAGTATATCCCAAATGCTTAATATAGCTTGATGCAGAATCCCTCCACATAGGGAGTGAATCGATTAGGCACCCATCATAGTCTAAAATATATAATTTATACTTCCTTAAATCCATTTTTACTACTTATTTAATTCCTTAGCTAATTCAACAATTTCTTGTCTATTTTCTTCTGTTAATGCACTTCTGATTGTAACAGTTCTTGGAATTAATACGATATTCTTAAAATTCAATGTAATGAATTCTAAAATAATCTTTTTAACCTGTGGTGCCCATGAGCCATTTTCAATGATGGCAATGGTTCTATTTTGATATCCTCTTTCCTTAAGTGCATGTAAGAAATCAAGCATCTTAGGGAAAATATCACTACAATATGTAGTTGTAGCTAAAACTAAATATTTGTTTTCAAATGCACCCTCAATTGCCTCATGGAAATCATCTCTTGCAAGGTCAAAAATATCATATTCCTTAGTTAAATTAGAAGCTAAAAGCTCTGCAGCCTCTTTAGTATTACCATATACAGAGGTATAGCAAATCGTAACAGCATCTGCCTCAGGCTCATACTTACTCCAAATGTCATATAAATGAATATAATAATCCAAATTGGAATCTAATACTGGTCCATGAAGTGGACGAATCACCTTAAGTGGAGTGCCCGCAAGCTTCTTTAATAGATTTTGTACAGGTACACCAAATTTACCAACGATACCAAAGTAATATCTTCTTGCCTCACATGCCCATCCCTCAGGATCATCGAAATCTAAGGCACCGAATTTACCAAATGCATCCGCACTATATAAGCACTCATCATAAGCATCATAGCTCATCATTACCTCTGGCCAATGTACCATAGGAGCAAAAACAAACTTCAAGGAATGCTTACCTAAGGATAATACATCTCCTTCCTTCACAAGCATTTGCTTATAGGTAAAGCCTGGGAAGAATTGATTAATCATTTTGAATGTTGCTTGATTACCAACAACCTCTATATTAGGATATTCTTCAACTAAAGCCTTTATGGATGCCGAATGGTCAGGCTCCATATGATCTACAACTAAATAATCAGGCATACGACCATCCAAAGCTTCCTTAAGCTTTGCTAAAAATTCATCCTTAAAATGAATATCCACTGTATCCATAATTGCAATCTTTTCATCCAAAATTAAATAGCTATTATAGCTAATGCCCTCTGGAACTACAAACTGACTTTCAAATAAGTCTATTTTTCTATCATCAACACCAATATATTTTACCACTTTAATCACCGTACCTTTCATATCCATTATAACATAAGGATTTATAGAAAAGATATTACTTTTTTAAGAAAATAAAAGGCTTATTTTAAGCCTTCTATCCTATTCATCATATTCCTCTAAAAAGGAATGCTTAACTCCATCCTTTTTAAATCCAATAATCTTATTCATATTTACATTCGATGCTGCAGAAAAGATATTCTTTTCTACATTTGCATTATAATTCTTTTTTAATTCCTGAATTAAATGCTTTGTTGTCAATCGTTTACTTGCATTAATTTCACCATCAACAGAGCAAGCCTCTGTAAATCTACAAGCACACATAATGAATCTTAAATCATTCGCCTTTGCCCAAGCCTTGACATCATTTTCTCTAATCAAATATAATGGACGAATCAATTCCATACCCTCATAGTTATCACTATGTAGCTTTGGAAGCATCGTTTGGAAGGAGCCCGCATTAAGCATATTCATTAAAATGGTTTCAATGACATCATCATAATGATGTCCTAAGGCAATCTTATTACAGCCTAGATTCTTTGCAAGCTTATATAATGCGCCTCTTCTCATCTTAGCACATAAATAGCATTGATTCTTCTCTTGATTATTGGCAATTTCAAAGATATCCGTATCAATAATTTCAGCTGGAATATTTAATATTTCTATATTCTTTTTAATTTGATTTAGATTCATTTCATTATAGCCAGGATTCATAACTAAATACTTAACCTCAAATTCAAAATCAGAATGTCTCTTTAACTCCTGGAAAAGCTTTGCCATAAGCATAGAATCCTTACCGCCTGAAATACAAACACAAATTCTATCATTAGGCTTGATAAGCTCATATTCCTTAACAGCTTTAATAAATGGAGCCCATAATCTTCCTCGATATGTTTTTATAATTGATCTTTCAATTTCTTGGTATCTTTCCATAATATCACCTTAAATTCTTAAAAAAGAAAAACGGCAAATGCCGCAATCTTTAAAATGGTGCTTCTTGCCGGGGTCGAACCAGCCTTTCAGCCTTACCATGGCCGCGTACTACCGATGTACTAAAGAAGCAAGCATATATACTATATCATAAAGTACATCGAAATTAAAACAAAATTTTAATTTTTTTACATTTCTAATTCACGAATGATAATATTCTTAGTTAATACATCGACAAAGGTAATTGAAAAATTCTCAATATAATTATTTATATAGCCTCAACTGAAACAAAATAATCATATATACCATTAATCTTAACCATTGCGTTTTTAACCCTTCTTCTCTTTTGTAAAACATCTACATGAATTATAGGAGAAGCTTTATATAATTCATGCAGCTTTTCTTTAATTAGAGCGATGGATTTTAAATTATTTGTGCTCATATATGCTCCTTATTATAGGAAAAAATACCTATTTTTTCTATTCATATTTTAACAAATTTTAAAATCCCTCGTAAGAAAAAAATTATTTTTTCTTCTTTTTAACCGAATAGCCAAACTTACCTAAATATTCTCCAAGTCCATAATATTCTCCATGAGAATAGGTAATTACATTTGCCTTCTTTAAATCGAATTTGCCATTTTCATCCATATAGGAATTCTCTATGGTAACCCCTAAAATATCCGCCAAAATCATATCGTGAGACCCAAGCGGAATAATCTCTCTTACCTTACATTCAATATTGACTGGAGATTCACTAATGGATGGAGCCTTAACATATTTTGATTCTATTGCAGTTAAGCCTAAATCCTTAAATTTATCTGTATCCTTACCTGATTTTACTCCTGCATAATCGGTCGCAAAGGCTAAATCCTTTGTCGTTAAATTTACAACAAATTCCTTATTTTCTACAATAATAGGATAGGAATATCTTTCCTTTCTTACAGAAATATAAAGCATGGGTGGGTTTGTACATACAGTACCACACCAAGCAACGGTAAATACATTTTTATTCTCCATTGTACCAACACTAACTAAAACAGCAGGTACAGGGTATAGCATATTTCCACCCTTCCAATATTCTTTCATAGGACGCCTCCTTAACTCATTTAACAATTTAAATTCTATTTGAAATAGATAAAATTTTCAAGGGCCTTTCAATTGACAAGTTATTCTATCAATGCTAAAATGAGCTATAAGTGTTACAACTGTAACGCCATTGGAGGTTCTATGAGCTCAAATTCAGAAATCGCAACCTTAACAAAAACCTATATTAAAACCGCTATGCTAGAATTACTTTCTAAGCAAAGCTACGATAAAATATCCATTACAGAATTAGTAAAAAGAGCTGGAGTTTCAAGAACTGCATTCTATAGAAACTACACCTCTAGAGATGAACTAATTGATGATTTAGTAAAGGATATCCTAAATTCTACCACATTAGATGCTAAAGAAATTATAGAATATAATATGAATGATTTAGAAATCTTCTATAGGGATTTAAGAAGTAAAAAGAAGGAAATCGAAATATTAACTAAGGCAAGCTTAGAAAATATTCATATTTTAAATAGAAAAAAAGAAATTGCTGTAGAAATATTAAAAAGAAATTCTCTAAAGGGATATAAGGATGCTGCAACAGAGGGTGCACTAAATTCCATTATTTCGAAATGGATTTTAGATGGCATGGTCTTATCCGATAAGGAAATTGCATCTATTACATATAAAATATTTCACGAAAAAGAATAAATGGGCTATTAAGAAATTCTTAACAGCCCGTTTTTATTATCTAGGATCATATCCTGCTTCTTTAATTGCATTCTTTAATGCTTCTTCTTTAACATCACCAGTATAGGTTACAGTTACATTTTTATCCTCTAAGGATGCTACTGCAGATTCTACGCCAGAAACATTTTTACAAGCCTCTTCTACATGAGCCTTACAATGCTTACACATCATACCATCAACACCAATAACTAAAGTAGCCATTTTATTTTCCTCCTTTTCTTTACTTTCTATTGCGATATCCTTATTTCTTTTTACCTTAAAAAGATTAATGGATAAAGCATTTAATACAACAGAAACCGAGGAAATGGACATCGCAATCGATCCATATTCTGGCTTCATGATGAATGAACCCTTTGTTAAATAATAGAGGATACCTGATGCTAATAAAACACAAATTAGGTTATAAAAAAATGCCCAAAATAAACCAAGCTTTATGGTATTAAGCGTTCTTTTCGATAGCCTTATGGCATTTACAACATCCATCAAATCATTTCTTACAAGAACGATATCTGAAGATTCCTCAGCTGCATCAGACCCAGCCCCAATGGCAATACCTAAATCCGAGGTAGCTAAGGCAATGGTATCATTCACACCATCTCCAACCATCGCTACAAGCTTACCATTCCTTTTTAG
>JAFPSY010000140.1:0-3106 GCA_017413585.1 Acholeplasmatales bacterium | reverse complement strand
ATTTGAAAAATAATCCTTCTCATAATTCTTTATAAATGTATCTAAATCGACGATTAGCTCTAGAGTATAGGACATATCATATACCATTTTAAATACACTCTTATCATCCTGAAGGGAATATTTTTTTAAGAAGGATAGAAACTTTTTATTTTCACTCAAATAATATTCTGTAAATAAATCTCTTATAATTTCATTCTTCTTAACAGAAATTAAAGCACCATCCATAATAGAAATGCCTTTTTTTAAGCCAAGCTTATAATAATATTTTTTTACTATAGATAAAGAATAGGAATCAAAGGTTGTAAGATAGGTAGAATCAATAAGCTCAGCTTGTTCAAATAATTGGTTTTCCTTAAGCTTCTTTCTAATTCTTTCCTTCATTTCAAAGGCTGCAGCCTCAGTGAAGGTTAAAACTAATACTCTTCTTATATCATTGCCCTTCATACAATAATCTAATATTCTTTCTGAGAGTACTGCAGTTTTTCCACTACCTGCACCTGCAGAAACAATAATCGATTCTCCTCTTCTATGAATAGCTTCATCTTGTTCTTTTGTCCAAGCCATTATTCCACCTCACTTCCAAATTTCTTTTCCTCTAAGAATACATAATCTTCATATTTCTTGAAGCAAATATCCTTATATTTACAGAATGTACAGGAAACATCATTTCCTTTAATTCTTTTTGGTGCTATATCAAATTGTGCTTTCATAATTCCATCTCTTGTTTGATGAATGAACACATCCACAAGCTCAATTAAATCATTCTCTTGTTCTTCACTCAATAGCTTCGCAAATCTACCAAAGGAGCCATTTTTTGTTGTCATCATAGACTGAATATAATCACTCTTATTATAGAATGGATCAAGCTTTAAAATTAAAGCTGGATCTAATAGTGTAAAGCCTTGGAGACGGAAGCTTTTTTCTCTTTGTTCTCTTTTATCCAAATTATTATCTAATGCAATCATATTTACCTTTTGTAAATAAATACCAATAATATGAATCCTTTTGCCCTTAAATCTTTCTGACTTAGATAATAAATACATATAAGAAGGTAGCTGTAAATGGAATCCATCCTCTACATTATCTAATGTGATATAATCCTTACCTGTTTTATAGTCCATAATTGCTGCATAAATCTCACCATCGATTTCTGCATATAAGAGCTTATCGATAAATCCATGGAATTTTAAATTCCCCTCTTCATATATAATATGCTCCTCGCATAATACATTTTTAAGCTCACTTAATTCCTCGTGACGCTTATTATAGGAGATTAAATCCATTAATATTTCATTCATTTGACTAAAATAGAATTTATCCTTAATTGCATCCTTAAGCTCAATATCCTTGATTCCTTCTTCAAGATTCTTTTCTGTTGATTTTGAAAATTCAAAATCATTATTATAGGAATCCTGTAAAACTGCATGGGAATAGGTACCTAATCTTGTTGCTGAAGTCGATTCAAAGGTAGATAGTTTTAGGATGTTATCACAATAAAAATGGAATGGACATTCAAAGTAATACTTCATTGTAGAATAGGATAGGGAAATGGAGGAATTCTCCTTAAATCTTTCTTCCATATAGCTTTTAGAAATACCCTTGAATTTATTATCGTAGGTGTTATATGGAATTTGATCTACATTATAGAAGGTAAGCTCTTTTGAAATCTCCTTTGTCTTATCATAAATAGACATATACACACTAAGTCTTAAATTATCTTCTGCCATTGAATAGCCTAAAGGTGCTTCCTTAGGGTAGGTTTTTAAATCTAATGCTTGAATTAAGGAAGATGGATATAGCTCCTTAACCTGAACCTTAAGTGGATAGGATATATATAAATTCTTTGTGTTTTCCATAAAGAAGATTAGATTATTTCTTTCTTCAATATTTCTATCTATCGATGTAGATAGCCCTAATAGTTGAAGTAAGGAATCGGATAAATATTCCTCATCCTTATAAATCTTTGGAGATATTCCTTGGTTAAAGCCCATATAAAAGGCATAATCCTTATCCCCTAAGGATACGATATCCGATACATTAACCATATCTTCATATAAAGTATCCTCATATTTGAAATTCTTGAATTCTCTTTTAAAGAAATCTATATAATCGATAGGATTCTTATCCTCTAAGGAATAATCACTAATCAAAGCCATTAAAGGCTTAATATAGTTTGAATTTTCTACTATAGTAAGTATTTCACTAAAGGATTCCTTTTCCTTTAATAGATTAAAGAATTCCTTTGCAAAATTCGTATGAGTTATATCCCTTATTGGTTTAAAGCGAATAGGAATATTATAGGTTTTAGATAATCTTTTAAATATGAATTCATGATTGCTACTCATATTCATCAAATACATTCTTTGATATGGAATACCCTCCTGATGTAGCTTTTTCATTTCATTCATAATGCCATAGCATTCCTCAATAATGGATTTATATTCATAAACGTTTGGCTTTAATTTTTTGGATTCCTTGTTTAAAAGAATAACCTCTGTTTTTTCCTGTAATTTTGGAATAATATTTTGAATCTCTTTTTTAATATTTGCAGTTAAAAAGGTTATGGGGAATTGATTTAATCTATAATGAAATAATGGATTATCTTCAATTAAACCCATCTTTTTTAAATAGGATTTCGCACTAACCAAGGAATCTAATTTTTCATCATTATAGGTTTTATCAGAAACATAAGGTATATATTTCATATATTCCTTTGCAAGATCATAGGATAAGGAATATTTATTCATCAAAGCGAATAAGGCTTCCTTCTTTACAACACCATATATGTTTTTTAAAAGAATATTTGGAGTCATAAAAATATAATTTTTCATTGTATTTTCTTCAAGAATTCTTCTTTTTTCCTCTTCCTCACATATAACAAATCCTTCTTTAAGCATTAAAACCAACTCCTTTTTTTATTTCTAATAGCATTATAAATGCCATTTTGACATTATTCGTGTCTATTTTAATTTTTTTCACAAAAAATATGAAAAGAAAGCAGCCCTAAGGCTGCAATTCTATTTCATTAAATTGTACAAACCTGAATGACATCCTCTTGCATCTTATAATCACTTGTTTGACCGGTCTTATCATCCCAAACATTTTT
>JAFPSY010000139.1:0-6748 GCA_017413585.1 Acholeplasmatales bacterium | reverse complement strand
GCAATTAAAATTAAAATTGGCTTTTGTTCCATGATACCCTCCTAATAAAATTTTACATAATCTAATGATTTTAAATAAGCATTGCTTGCTAAGCTTAATGGTACATTTAATATCTCTAATCCAGAGTAATTAAATGCACCAACAAACACATTATATACACTTGCTGGTAGGTTAAGCTCCTTAAGGCTTGAGCATTTACTAAAGGCATAGCTTCCAATAGTTTGAACTCCCATATTTAGGGTGACCTCACTTAATGAGCTACATTCAAAGAATGCACTACCACCTATATTTTTTGCCTTTAGCTCTATTCTTTCTAAGGAAGAATCAAATGCGAATGCATTCTTTTCTATTACATTTGCATATCGAATAGATATTTCCTTTAGGCTTTCACATTCCGAAAAGGATAATTTACCTATAAATAGGATATTTTCTTCCGTTTCGAAGGTAATTCTTTCTAGATTATGATGTTGATAGAATGCTCTTGTAGAAATGCCTACAACATCAATACCATTATAGCTACTTGGAATTTCATATTCCTTATTATCTCCATAGGCATAGGATACTAAGTATCCATTATATTCCTCATTATAGATATATTCTAATCTTGGTATAGAATAATAAATCGCAAAAATAATACCTAGTACAATAGGGATTAATGGTAATAATAAAAATAATAATTTTCTTTTCATTAGGATTCCTCCCTCATGAGCCTTTTCATATCTAAAGGTACATCACAAATAAAGGATCTCATTTCTTTCGAATAAGGGTCAATAAATTCTATTTTATAGCTATGTAAGGCTACTCTTTTTATTCTATTTTGCTGCCCACCATATAATAAATCTCCAAGTAATGGATTACCATAATGAGACATATGAAGCCTTATTTGATGGGTTCTACCAGTCTCTAAAATTACCTTAACTAAGGAATAGCCCTTATATTTATATAATACCCTATAATTCGTTATAGCTTCCTTACCATTTTTAGAAACTACCATTTTTGAATTCTCATGCCTGTTTGTACCTATTGGATAGGTAAGCCTTCCATATTCCTCCTTAGGATAGCCTTGAACTAAGCATCTATATTCTCTTTTAATATCATGGGTAGAAATATAATAATTCATATAGGCATGCGTAAGCATATCCTTACAGTATACAATGATACCTGTAGTATCTCTATCTAGCCTATGCGCATATTTAATACTTAAATGGTAGCCCATTTTTTTATAGTATCCAGCAACATAATTGGATAAGGTTTCCTCATCCTCTGAATGAATGATAACTCCAGATGGCTTATTGACGATTAAGAAATACTCATTTTCAAAGACGATATCTATATCCTTATCGATAGGCTTTACATCAATTTCCTCATCATAATCTATAGATAGAGTATCATCCTTTTTAAGCTTATAGGCTTCATTTTTTACCTCGCCATTGACAAAGACACATTTATCTTGAAATAGCTTATAAATCTTTGCTTTAGACAAATAAAAGGATAATAAATATTCTCTTAAGGAAATATCTATATGAACCTTATAATTAAATCTCGTTTTCACTTTTCTTCTTATCCTCCATTTCTTTAATGGAGTATTTACATCCACAGTAATCCTGTCTATATAATCCGTATTCCTTAGATAATTCTATAGAATGCTTGTATCCATTTTCCTTTTTAAAATCAGAATATAGATATTGAATGCCATATTTATCTGCAAGATTATTTCCTATTTCATTAATCCACCTAGAAATCTTATAAGGAGATATCGATAGAGTCGTTGTAAAATAGTCATAGCCTTCCATTTTACATTTTATTGCAGTTTTTTCTAATCTTTCTAAATAGCATTGATAGCATCTAGAGCTTTTTTCACCTAAGGACTCTAAGCCTTCTACTGCCTTATCATAGTCCTCTGGATTATATCCACTAGATAATACCTTAACTGGGAAGGGAAGCTTTGATGTAAAGCTTTCTATTTCATTTAATCTTAAGTCAAATTCTTCCTTTGGATAAATATTATCATTCGAATAATAAATGGTAATATCAAAATATTTTTCTAATAAAAAAAGACAATGACTTGAGCATGGAGCGCAGCATGCATGAAGCAATAATCTAGGCTTTGTATTTAAATTTTCTATGAATTTTTTAAAATCATTATAGTTATCTATCCTCATGTTTTTCATCACTCCGTAATCATTATATAACAACCCAAAATAAAACAAAATATTTCATTTTAAAAAAAATTAGAAATTTTATTGATTTGGTGTTATAATTAGAGTATAATAACTATTTTTCGGAAGGAGTGAGAAAATGTATAGTGTAGGAAATATTGTAATTTATACCCTTTATGGTATTTGTACAATCACTGAAGAAACGGAGCGCTTTTTCAATGGAGCTAATACAAAATATTTTGTTTTAGTACCATTAAGTGATACAAAAACAAAAATTACAGTACCAGCAGAAAATCCTATTACACTATCTAGAATTCATTCCTTACTTCCTTCAAATGAAATTGAAGCTATTATTGAAGAGATTCCATTTTTAGAAACTATTTGGATTGATAATGACAATCAAAGAAAGAAAGAATTTGGAGATATTATTAAAGCAGGTAATAGAAAAGAAATATTACAGATGATGAAAAGCATCTATACGCATGCCTTAGGATTAAAGAATAAAGGAAGAAAGCTTCATGTATCGGATGAGCAGTGCATGAGAGATGGAGAAAAGCTTATTTTAGATGAATTCTCCTATGTTTTAGGCAGGGATAGAATACTTCTTGCTGATGAAATCAAAAACAAATTTAACGCTTAAAAGATTATCGAAAAAGATAATCTTTTTTTCTTCTTCTCTTTTAAGTAAAATAATATTCAAAAAATAGTTAAAACATATTGATTTTTCCGAATTTTAATCTATAATTACTTTGTTTATTATAAAATGATATAGATATTTTAATATCTATGGGAAGGAATTTAAAATGGATCAGAATAAAACTCCTTTTTTAGATGCATTAAAAGCATATATCAAGGATGGAATATCTCCTTTTGATGTTCCAGGACACCATATGGGTAATGCGGAAAATGATTTTAAGGATTTTGTAGGTGAATTAACCTATACTGCGGATGTCAACGCACCAAGAGGGCTTGACAATCTAAATCACCCTAGTGGAGTCATTAGTGAGGCTTTAGCACTAACTGCAGATTGCTATAACGCAGATGAGGCTTTCTTTTTAATCAATGGTACCTCAAGTGGAATACTTGCAATGATTATGGCAACCGTTAAGGCTCATGAGGAAATCATTTTACCAAGAAATGTACATAAATCTGTAATTAATGCATTAATTATTGCCGGAGCAATTCCAGTGTTTGTAATGCCTTCCTTTGATAAGAATTTGGAAATATCGAATCAGCCTAGAATTATAGATTATGAAAATGCCATTAAAAAGCATCCAAATGCAAAGGCGATATTTGTTATAAATCCAACCTATTTTGGCGCAGCAAATGATTTAATGGAATTATCTAAGCTTGCGCATTCGCATGGCATGCTATGCCTTGCTGATGAGGCACATGGTGCTCATCTAGGATTTACTAAGAATTTACCAATTTCTGCAATGGATGCAGGATTTGATTTATCTGCCGTATCCATGCATAAAACTGCTGGTGCATTAACACAAGCATCTATCCTACTTAGAAAGGGAAATAGAGTTAGCCATTATGATGTATTTAAGGCTTTAATGGTTATCAATACTACTTCTCCTTCCAATTTACTTATTGCCTCCTTAGATAGCGCAAGAAAATATATGGCTATAAGTGGTAAGGATAAGCTAGATGAAATACTTGAGCTTGGAGATTATGCTAGGGCTGAAATCAATAAGATTCCAGGCTTTAAGGCAAGAGGTAATGATTATTTTATTGGTAATGGAGAATATGCATACGATAATACAAAGCTTGTTATTGAGCTTGAAAGCTTAACGATAAATGGATTTGAATTATATAACATTTTAAGAGATGAATATAATGTACAAATGGAGCTTGCTGAGCAATATGTTATTTTAGGTATTTTAGCTATTGGTACAAAAAAGCTTCATTTAGATAATCTAATTGATGCATTAAAGGATATATCTAAGAAATATTATGTTTCCGATAGATCCTACCCTAAATATCATTATGATTCCCCATTCCCTAAGATGGTCATGCGTCCAAGAGTTGCATACCAAGCACCACTAAAAAGAGTTCCTTTAGATGATGCTATAGGATTAATTTCAAAGGAATCTATTATGATTTATCCTCCAGGAATTCCTCTAATTATTCCAGGAGAGGTATTTGATCAATCCATTATTGATCGTATTAAGCAATATAAAAAGACCAACGCAACAGTACTGATGGATTATGATGATTTAACTGTTTCTACTGTTGATTATGATCAATATTTAGCAAATAGAGATGCAGTGGAGGATAAATTCGATGACTAATCCAAAGAAGGATGGCTTTATATTTCCCTTTGAAGGTCTAAAGCATGAAGGAACCATTATTCTTCTTCCTTATAGAGAGGATACTTGGGAGGATAAGGGATTAAAGGCCTTTGATGAATTTAAAAATATAATATCTAAGATTGCACTTCATGAGCATGTATATGTCATTAAAAGTCCTAAGGTTTCCTATGATACTTCTATCTTAAATATGGAAAATGTATCGATACATGAGCTAGATTATGATGATTCCTGGGCAAGAGATAATACCTTAATCTTTCTAAAGAAGGATAACTCTATTCGAGCTGTTGATTTTGGCTTTAATGCTTGGGGTGGTAAGGTAGATGGCTTATACTCCTCTTGGGAGGATGATAATCTCTTAGGTAAGAAGCTTGCTAAGTTGCTGAATATAGAATTCTATAGTGATAAGGATTTTATATTAGAGGGTGGTTCTATCCATACGAATGGATTTAAAACATTGCTTACTACAGAAGCATGCTTGTTATCTAAAGGTAGAAATTCTAATTTAAGCAAAATAGAAATTGAAAGCCATTTAAAGGAAATGCTAAATATTGATAAGGTATTATGGATTCCTCATGGAATATATAATGATGAAACAAATGAGCATGTAGATAATATGGCTTGCTTCTTAGATGAGAATACCATATTACTTGCCACAAGCAAGGATAAAGAGGATATTCAATATAAATGGAGTATGGAAGCCAAGAAGATATTAGAAAATGAAACTACCGCTTTAGGTAATAAAATTAATGTAATCTTAGTCAATATTCCAAATCCATATTTAAGATTAAATAAGGATGAGGCTTTAAAAATAAAGCCTATTGATGGAGCAAAGCCAAGGCTTGAGGGCGATAGGCTTGCAGCCTCCTATGTAAATTTCTATATGGGTAAGGATTTTATCATTCTTCCAAAATTTAATGTCAAGGAAGATCAAGAGGCATACGATATATTAAATAATTTCTATAAGGGAAGTAAGAAAATATATCAAATTGAATCAAGAAATATATTGGTATCTGGTGGTAATATCCACTGTATAACTATGCAAATTTAAAGGAGAATATTATGAAAGTAACTGTTGCTGCTACACAAATGTCCATTACATGGGATATTGAAAACAATATTAAAAAGGCTGATTTAATGATTGAGAAGGCTGCTAAGGCAGGCGCTAATATTATTCTATTACAGGAATTATTTGAAGCACCTTATTTCTGCCAAAAGGAAAATTATGATTATTTTAAATTAGCTTATGAATTTAAGGATAATCCATACATTAAGCATTTTAGTGAAATTGCTAAGAAATATGATGTTGTATTACCTCTTTCCTTCTTTGAAAGAGCAGGTAATGTATTCTATAACAGCTTAGCTATGATTGATGCGGATGGTACAGTTTTAGGCTTATATAGAAAGAGCCATATCCCTACTGGAGAATGCTATGAGGAAAAATTCTATTTCACTCCAGGAGATACTGGATTTAAGGTATTTAAAACAAAATATGGTAGAGTTGGAGCAGCGATTTGCTGGGACCAGTGGTTCCCTGAGACTGCAAGAATTCTTGCACTAAAGGGTGCAGAAATGCTATTCTACCCAACTGCAATTGGCTCTGAGCCTGTTTTACCAAAGGATTCAAAGGAGCATTGGCAAAACACAATGTGTGGCCATGCTGCAGCAAATATTATGCCTGTAATTGCATCCAATAGAATTGGTACTGAGGTTGAAGGAGATTCCTCTATGACCTTCTTCGGCTCTTCCTTTATTGCGAATGAGGAAGGAAATAAGGTAGAGGAATTAAATAGAACGGAGGAAGGATTTATTCTTCATACCTTCAACTTAGATGAAATTGAAAAGAAAAGATATTCTTGGGGTGTATTTAGAGATAGAAGGGTAGATTTATATTCTCCTATTTTAAAGCATGATGATTCTAATAATTAATGTATAGAAAAAGTGGTTATCTCGGAACTTGAGATAACCACTTTTTAATACTCTTCTTTTATATATTTTAGGAATTCATCCATAGTATAGGATGGTATAGTAATTTCTTTATTTTTTCTATTAATAGAATAATCCTTAATAAAATATGCACCCATGCCTAGAGGTAGGTCACTAAAATCATCGTCAATATCATTACCTACCATGATACAATCCTCTTCCTTTAAGCTATATTTATTTAGAATTTCTAAATAATACAAATGATTCGGCTTGCAATACCTTGAATTCTCATAGGTAGTAATATCATCAAATAAATCGAAAGATAAGCCTGCCCATTTTATTCTTTCT
>JAFPSY010000138.1:0-1590 GCA_017413585.1 Acholeplasmatales bacterium | reverse complement strand
ATTTAATTGCATCATTAAAGGCACCAGTCAATAGAATGATGATTTTAGGTAAAATCGATGAAAAAATAGGAAATACTAGTCTTGAATGCCAAGAATATGTAGATTCTTTAGTTGATCATCATGATGCATTAGATGAATTTACTTATGATGCATATCCTACGTTTACCTATAGGGGTAAGGATTTTGAAATTGTAAAAAGAATTGCTCCAGTCTATGGAGAAAATACAGTTGCTATTTCTTATATAGTTACATCTAAAATAGATACGACATTATCCTTAAAGCCTTTATTTAATTATAGAGACCATGGAGATGCAAGCGATATAAAGGATTTAGAATTTGATAGTGAAATTAAGGATAATTTATATATTTTAACTCCAAAAAAGAATCAAGATTTAGATATTAAATTCTATTTTAGTGATGGAAAAATAATAGAGAATCTAGAAAAATATACAAAGGGCTTATATTATCAATATGATTTTGAAACAGGGGATGACAGAATTGATCACTACTATACTCCTATTTCTATATCTATTGATTTAAAAAAGAATGAAAAGAAGATGATTTCTATCATCTGCTCGATTGAAAAAGAATTTTCCTTGAGAGCAGATGAAATCATTAAGAATTACAAGGATAGAATCGATTCTTTGAAAAAGAAATCAGGATTAACAGATGAGCTTGCCTTAAATTTAGTTTGGAGTAGTGATTCCTTTATTACAAAAAGAGAATCTACAAAGCTAAAAACAATTCTTGCAGGTCTTCCTTGGTTTACCGATTGGGGAAGAGATACCATGATTGCCTTTACTGGCTTAACCTTAGTTACTAAAAGATTTGATGAGGCTAAGGAAATCTTAAAGAGCTTTGCGATTTATGAAAAGAATGGATTAATTCCGAATATGTTCCCAGATGATGGCTCTGAGCCTATGTATAATACAGTAGATGCCTCCTTATGGTATTTTTATGCATGCTATAAGTATATTGAATATACAGGGGATAAAAAATTCATTTTAGAAGAAATTTATCCTACCTTACAAAATATTATTTATGCCTATAGCCATAAGACAGATAACAATATCCATATGGATACAGATAGCTTAATTGCTTGCGGAGATAAGGATACTCAAATTACTTGGATGGATGTAAAAACCAATGGTATTGCCGTTACTCCAAGATTTGGTAAGCCCGTTGAAATTAATGCCTTATGGTATAATGCATTAAGAATTATGGATGAATTAAGTAAGGATGCAAATGATCCTACAAATTATTTAGAAATGTCCCTAGCGGTTAAAAAATCCTTCAATGAAAAATTCTATTGTAAGGAAACAGGCTGCCTATATGATACGATTGATCCATACGATAGTAAGGTTAGACCAAATCAATGCTTCGCATTATCCTTACCATTTAAGGTTGTAGATGAGAATAATATTCATAGTATTTTTGATTGTATTACTAAGGAATTATATAATGTTTATGGCTTAAGAAGCTTATCTATAAATGATAAGGAATTTAAGCCAAAATATGAAGGATCTCTATGGGATAGAGATATGGCATATCATATGGGTACAACCTGGGGTTGGTTAATTGGTACTTATT
>JAFPSY010000013.1:0-8533 GCA_017413585.1 Acholeplasmatales bacterium | reverse complement strand
GAAATTACGGATACTGTGGAGGATTTGGAAAAGAGATATCCAAAAAGAGATTTACCTGATGGCGCTATGGTTACAAGATTCGCACCATCTCCTACAGGCTTTTTACATACAGGAAGCTTATTTACTTCCTTAATTAGTGCACGCTATGCGAAGCAAAGTGGTGGAGTATTCTATATTAGACTTGAGGATACAGATACAAAAAGAGAAATTGCTGGTTCAGGTGAATCCCTAATCAAGCAGCTTGCTGTATTTGATGTTATTCCTGATGAGGGCTATATATCCGATAGTGAGGAAATTGGAAACTATGGTCCATATAAGCAATCCAATCGTGCAAATATTTATAAGACATGCATTAAGCATTTAATGAAGATGGGAAGAGCATACCCATGCTTTTGTAGTGCTTCAGAATTAGCTGAGCTAAGAGCTATGCAAGAAGCAAATAAGGAAATTCCAGGTTATTATGGAAAATATGCAAAATATAGAGATTTCCCTATTGATGATGCCATTGCTAAAATTAAGGCAGGAGATCCTTATATCATTCGTTTTAAATCCCTAGGTGATCACAACAATAAGATTAAATTCCATGATGAAATCAGAGGAGATTTAGAGCTTACAGAAAATGATCAGGATATTGTTATTTTAAAGGGTGATGGACTTCCTACATATCATTTTGCACATTTATGTGATGATCATTTTATGCATACAACGCATATTACTAGAGGTGAGGAATGGTTACCATCCTTACCTATCCATCTAGAATTATTTGATGCAATGGGCTTTGAAAGACCTAAATATGCACATTTCCCTGTAATTATGAAGGTTGAAAATGGCAATAGAAGAAAGCTTTCCAAGAGAAAGGATGTAGAGGCTGCAGTTTCCTACTTCCTTGAGCAAGGATATCCTAAGTATGGCTTTATTGAATATTTACTTACTATTGCAAATTCCAATTATGAGGAATGGAGAAATCAAAATCTAGATAAGGATTTCTATGATTTCAAATTATCCTTCGATAAGATGAGTCTTGATGGTGCATTATTTGATTTAGAGAAGGTTGCATCTATTTCTAAGGAAAGAATGGCTTACCGTAAGGCTTCTGATTTAAAGGAAGAGGTTAAGGAATGGGCAAAGACCTATAGTCCTGATTTCTATAATAAAATCGTTCGTGATGAGGAATTCTTTACTAAGATTTTAAATATTGAGCGTGAGAAGGAAAAGCCAAGAAAGGATTATGCTAAATATTCTGATATTTATCCTATTATTGGATTCTTCTATGATGAGGAATATAACAAGCTAGATTTAAATAATCTTGAGTGGAATCCTCAATTCTCTAAAGAGGATATTAAGAGTGTACTTGTAGATTATGCAAATTCTATTGATTTATCCTTAGATGAGGAGTCTTGGTTTAATTCTATGAAGGAGTTATCCTTAGCTCATGGATTTGCTGATAATGTTAAGGTATGGAAGAAGAATAAAGAGGCTTATAAGGGACATGTTGGTGATGTTACAGGCTTCTTAAGAATTGCATTATCTGGTAGAGGAGTATGTCCAAATCTTTATTATATAATTCAAATTTTGGGCAAGGATAAGACTTTAGAAAGAATCAATAAAGTTGTCGCTACATTATAAAAAAATGCTGTAATGGCTAAAATTGGCTATTGCAGCATTTTTCTATATATAGAAAAAATAAAAGGCTGAATCATCAGCCTTGAATTATCTATTGGTACCCACTACGGGGGTCGAACCCGTAATCTTCTCCTTGAGAGGGAGACGTGTTAACCATTCCACCAAGCGGGCATGTTTGAGATTGCAACTTTATCAAGTCGCAATAAGAATTATACAAAAAACATATTTGAATGTCAATAAGAATTTTTCATTTCTTTTGGATTTAGATATTCTTGAGAATTCTAATACAAAAGAATATAATAAATATATATGTAACCGTAGCTCAGCTGAATAGAGCAGCACCCTCCGAAGGTGCAGGTCGCGGGTTTAAATCCCGTCGGTTACGCCATTATAGGAGGATAAGCATGAATTTAGAAAACATATATCAAGGAATTAAAAATCAATGGTTGAATTTAAAATTCGAAAGAGATGAGGAAAAGGATGGCGTATTAAGGTTTGAGGCTAGTGCCAATTTAGGTGGAGTAGAGGATGATATCTTAATTACTATCTATGTAACGAATGAAATCATGTCCATCGATTTTATCTTCGATTATTTAGATTCAAATATAGATGCTTTTAAGGAAATAAATGAATTCAATGAAAGAAATTTATTCTATAAGGCTTATATTCGTCATGATAATTTCTTTGTTTTAAATTACCATACTCCAATATTCCATGAGGAGCAAGCCATCAATGAATTCCGCTTAGCTATGCTTGGAATGACAGAGGAGCAAGTTTTAAAGCCTCTTATTTCTATAACGAATAAAACATATAAAAAATAAGAACTCAGCCAACGGCTGAGTTTTCTTATTTTAGTGCATTTTCAGTAGTTTCTAAATCATCTGTCTTAATCAAAATATTGGTTTTTCCATCCTTTGTATAGGAATACATATATTCAATATTAATTTGATTATCCGCAAGCTTCTTTAGAATCTTTTCTAAATCACCAGGCTCATTTTTAACTGTAATACTTAATAAGTCAGTAAGAGCTGTCATATAGCCCTCTTGAATTAAAACATCCTGAGCCTTTTTATTGTCCTCTGTAACTAATCTTAAAATTCCGAAATCCTCTGTATCTGCTAAGAATAAGGAAAGGATATTAATTTTATGCTCACCTAATATTCTTAAAATATTATGAACATTTCCTTTATCGTTTTGAGTATAAATAGCTAATTGATTAACGATCATAATGGCCTCCTTAAATCTTTCTATTATCTATTGTACGCTTTGTCTTTCCATCGGATAGAGGAATCTCACCTGGGGAGCAGAAGGTAATCTTTGGTGCGATACCAATCGCACTGGTAACCTCATGCTCAACAAGCTTTTTAAGCTTTTCAATATTCTTAATGGTATCTGTAAAATATGCTGGATTTAATTCTACTTTAATTTCTAAGGAATCTAATAGGCCTGTACGCTCAACAACAAGTAGGTAGTGTGCACCATTTAATTCCTTAATCTTAGTTAAGGTATGCTCGATTTGGCTTGGGAATACATTGACACCTCTAATGATTAGCATATCATCGCTTCTAGCCTTAACTCTATCCATACGAACAAGTGTTCTACCACAAATTGGGCATTTTCCATGATATAAGGAGCATAAATCTCTTGTTCTATAACGAATAAGAGGAACACCCTCTTTTCTTAAGGTTGTGAAAACAAGCTCACCCTCAACTCCATCAGGTAAAACCTCTAAGGTTTCAGGATCAATAATTTCAGGAAAGAAGAAGTCCTCATTTACGTGTAAGTATTTACCACCACAGTTCATAGATACACCAGGACCTGAGATTTCCGATAATCCATAAATATCATAGGCCTTAATATGAAGCTTTTCTTCGATTTGCTCCTTCATGCCCTCACTCCAAGGCTCAGCACCAAAAATACCAACGCGAAGGGAAAAATCTTCAATGGTATATTCCTCTGATTTTTCAATGGCCTCAGCAAGTACTAAAGCATAGGATGGGGTACAGCATAATACGGTAGCCTTAAAATCCTTAAGTAGCTGAAGCTGACGGTTTGTATTACCTGTAGAGCAAGGTACAACTGCACAGCCTAATGCCTCAGCACCATAATGTGCACCAAGTCCACCAGTGAATAAGCCATATCCATAGGAGATATGTACAATATCACTTTTCGTAACACCTGCGAAGGTTAAGGATCTTTTAAATGCTTCGCTCCAATCCTCTAAATCTCTTTTGGTATAGCCCATAGTGGTAAGCTTACCTGTTGTACCACTAGAGGCATGAATTCTTACAATATTATCCATGCTTGTAGCGAAGAAGCCATAAGGATAATTTTCTCTTAGGTCATGCTTCGTTGTAAATGGTAGCTTTACGATATCCTTAATGGATTGAATATCTTCAGGCTTAATATTTGCTTCATCCATTTTTTCTCTATAAGGCTTTTGGTTTTGATATACATATTTAATTTGTTCTATTAATCGTTCGCTTTGGATTTTTTCCAAGGCTTCTTTTTCCATACACTCAATCTTTTCCATAAATAATCCCTTTAAAATTCAATATTTTTATACATTATATATTAGATATTCAAAAATGTATATAAACATTTGCAATAAGTTTTTTGAATTTTTTTGAATTTGTTTAATAATTTTCTTGAATTTTTTTGAATTTGTTATATAATAAAGGTACAAGAGGTGATGATATGCTAGAATTTTTTGATGTAGACAGCAAGATTGGCTATGCATCAATCTATGAAAATCATATTACCTTTAATAAAGAATTACTAAAATATTTTAGTGATGCTTACAGGGTAAGAGTCGGGATTGATGTAGAAGAAGAAAAAATCTTTGTATTTTTAGTTGATAAGGATTATGCATTATCTGGTGAAATAAATGAAAGCTCACTTTTAAAGATTTCATTATCAAAAAGCTATGCTAGAATAAGCTCAAGAGCTTTAGTGGAGTATATCCTAAAGGCATTCTCCTTAACCTTACAGCCAGGTGGAGCCTTAAAGCTTAAGGCATCCTATGATGAAAAAAAGAAGGCTATAGCGATTTTTGTGGGAGGTGAAAAGGTATGTTCTTAGATTTTTTGACAGAAATTGAAAATTATACCATTTGGATTTGGCTTGGTGTATTTGTTTTAACCGTAATACTTGAGGCCTCTACCCAGGATTTTGTTTCCATTTGGTTTGCGGTTGGTGCGCTTGTTGCGATTGCAATTTCCTACTCTGCCCCATTCTGGGTTGAATTAATTGTGTTCGTTGTCATTTCTGCAATGGCCTTAATATTTACAAGACCATTAGTGAAAAAGCTTATGGATAGAACCGTAAGAAAAACAAATTCGGATGAATTTGTTGGTAAAAGAGTTAAGGTTGAAAAGGAAATCACAAAATACGATGGTGGCTTAGTAAAGCTAAATGGTATTGTATATAGTGCAATATTAATGGAGGAGGAAGAGGAAACGATTCCTTTAGATAGTATAGTAGAGGTAGTTTCATTAAAAGGAAACCGTGTTGTTGTAAAACTAATTGAAAAGAACGAAAGCGAGGAATAGTTTATGTTTTTAGATGTTAATCCAGGAGTTATTGTTGCAATTATTATTTCTGTAATTGCAGTCATTATTTTAATTTATTTAATTACATTAATTCGTATTGTAAGACAAACGAATAAATATGTTGTTGAGCGTTTAGGTGGATATCATGCAACTTGGGGTGTAGGCTTCCATTTCCTATGTCCATTTATTGATCGTGTTTCTTATGTTGTTTCTATGAAGGAGCAGGTAAAGGATTTTGATCCACAGCCTGTTATTACAAAGGATAACGTAACTATGCAAATTGATACCGTTGTATTCTTCCAGGTTACTGACCCTAAGCTATATGCTTATGGTGTTGAAAATCCTATTGCCGCAATCGAAAATTTAAGTGCGACAACATTACGTAATATCATTGGTGAGCTTGACCTTGATGAAACCTTAACATCAAGAGATATCATCAATACTAAGATGAGAAGTATTCTAGATGAGGCTACAGACCCATGGGGAATTAAGGTAAACCGTGTTGAGGTAAAAAACATTCTACCTCCAAAGGATATTCGTGATGCCATGGAGCGCCAGATGAGAGCTGAGCGTGAAAGAAGAGAGAAAATTTTACTTGCTGAAGGTGAAAAGAAGAGCCAAATCTTACTTGCTGAAGGTCAAAAGGAATCCCAGATTCTAAAGGCAGATGCTGAAAAGGAAGCTATGATTTTAAAGGCTACAGGTCAAGCAGAATCTATTTTAAGAGTTAAAGAGGCTGAGGCTCAGGGGATTAAGTTAATTCGTGAAGCAGAGGCTGAGGGTTTAAAATCCTTAAATTCAGCAAATGTTACAAATGAGGTATTAACTTTAAAGAGCTATGAGGCTGTAAGAGATTTAGCTAATGGTCAGGCAACAAAGATTATTGTTCCATCTGAGCTTCAAAATCTTGCAACTGCTGCAACAACAATTTCTGAAATTGTGAAAAAGCCAGAAAAGAAGTAATAGGAGCACACATATGTGTGCTTTTTCTTTCGTATACTAAAACTAGGAGTTTAATCTCTTAGTTTTTTTATTTTTAATAGTATTGTCGAATGATAAGAAATCTTTAGTAATGTTAATCATAAGCGCCTCGCTGATATTATAAAAAGAAAAGAGGTCTAAGGCCTCGTAGGTGAAAAATAAATTCATTTCGTTTTCACTTTTATTCTCTATTCAATAACTTTGTGATATAATAATTATAAATTTTTAAAACAAGGAGAAAAAAATGAAAAAGAAATTAATTGGTGGAGTAATTTTGGCCTCTGTAGCATTTATGCTTGCATCATGTGATTTTTCTTCAGATGTAACTAACAGTAATGTTGATATTACCCCAACAACTGAAGTAGAACAAAATGATGAAAGATATAAGATTTACTTATTAGCTTTAGGCCAAGGATATACTGGTACATACCAAGAATGGTTAGATTCCATTAAGGGTGCTAGTATTTCTTTACAAGTTGCAAATGGATACATTCAAATGAAGTATTCAAATGAAACAGAATGGATTAACCTAATCTCTATTGATGATCTTAAGGGTGAAGCTGGACTTAATGGTAAAACAACAGAGCTTAAGGTAGCGGATGGTTTTATTCAGTGGAAATATGAAGATGAAGGTTCAAATTCATGGCGTAACTTGATTTCTTTATCTGCACTTACTGGTAGTGAAGGAAAAGCTGGTAAAGAAATTGAATTATCTGTAAACGATGAATATATTTTGTGGAAATATTCTGGCGATAATGTTTGGAATAATTTGATTTCATTATCCACAATCACTGGTAAAGATGGAAAACCTGGAAAAGAAGTTGAATTATCTGTAAATGATGAATATATCATTTGGAGATATAAAGATACAGATGAATGGTTTGAATTAATAGAATTAGAATCAATTAAAGGAAAGACTGGAGTAGGTATTTCTTTGGTTGAAATCAATTCCGAAGGTGAATTAGTTCTAACATATAGTGATGGTTCTACAGTAAATGCTGGAAAAGTAAAAGCGGATACTGAATTCAATCATACTTATACTGTTACTTTTGATATCGATAATGGCGGTGAAGTATTCACTCAAGTTGTACCTTGGGGTGGCGGACCACAAGAACCAGTAATCAAAAGAGAAGGATATTTCTTTGATGGATGGTATATAGGAACAAGAAAATGGGATTTCTATACGAATTATTATCCATATGATATGACATTAACTGGTAGATACATTCCTATGGATTTTAGAATATTCTTACATAAAAATGGTGGAACTTTAGATGAACAATATGTACACGTTTATTATGATAAGGAATACACATTACCTACACCAACAAAGGCTGGATATAGCTTTGCTGGATGGTACGATGAAAATGGTAATAAAGTAGAAGATGGTATTTATAAGATTGAAAACAATTTAGATGTATATGCAAGATGGGAAGCTGACCATTTAGTTACTGCAACATTTAATCCAAATGGTGGAGAATTAGAAAATCTTACCGAAGAAGTAGCTTCTCTTTCATATTATGTTGCTCCAAAGCCAACTTATGAAGGATATGCATTCCTTGGTTGGAAAGATTCCAATGGTAATATATTCAAAGAAGGTTATTTTGAATATACAGACGATGTATCTTTTACTGCAGTATGGGGTGAGTCTTTTGATGGTATTGAAGATAAAACAATTACGTTTTATGTACCAGCACCAGAATTATCGAGTGTCACTTATACTCAAATGATGAGATATTTTGAATCTATTGGTGCTGAATTTAATGATTATAATATCGATGTTAAATCTTATGATAATTTTTCTGATAATGATTTAGGTGATATCTTTGTAATTAATCAAGATCAGTTAGATTCTATTGTTAAAAAAGGCTATGCTACTGAAATCCCTTCAAATAATGCTAATGTAATTAGAGAAAATAATCCTGCTAATTGTGTAGATCATGTAACTGTTAGTGATAAAATCTATGCATATCCATTTTCAACATTAACAGGCTTAGAGATGTATTACGACACAAGAGTATTTGATGGAGTGGACATGAATTCTTTTGAAGCGATTATTCAAAGATGTGAAGGCGCAAATAGAACATTTGGTTATGATTTAAATAGTATTTGGTATAGTGCAGGTTTCTTCTTTGGAACTGGTTGTAAATCCGAATGGTATATAAATAGTAATGGTGAATTTGTTGATTTAGATGATACATTCAATTCCGAACAAGGTAAAGTCGCTTTAAGCGGTATGTATAAGCTATTGAATAGTAGTTGTTGGTATTCATCTTCTAATGCATATATATTTGATGATGAAGAACGTGGTGCTGTTCTTATAAGTGGACCATGGAATGAAAATGAAGTTAAAGCAAGACTTGGAGAATATTATGGAG
>JAFPSY010000137.1:0-11170 GCA_017413585.1 Acholeplasmatales bacterium | reverse complement strand
GTGACAAGGTTCAGTTAGTTGGTGATGACCTATTCGTTACAAATACTAAGAGATTACAAAAGGGTATCGAGCTTGGCGTTGCTAATGCAATCTTAATTAAGGTTAACCAGATTGGTACTTTAACTGAGACTTTCGAGGCTATCGAAACAGCTAAGAGAGCAGGCTATACTGCAATCGTTTCTCACCGTTCTGGTGAAACTGAGGATACAACAATTGCTGATATCGTTGTTGGTACTAACGCAGGTCAGATCAAGACTGGTTCTGCATCTCGTACAGACCGTATCGCTAAGTACAACCAGTTAATGAGAATTGAAGATGATCTAAATGGTCGTGGACAGTTCCCTGGTGTATCTGTATTCGCAGGTAAGAAGTCTATTTACTGCATTAAGTAATAAATAAAAATGAAATGAAGAGGTGCTTTGGCACCTCTTTAGTTTTTATTTATATAATAAATAAACCATCAATTAAAAAAAGTAAAAAAAGGACTTTACAACTAAAATATTTGTGATATAATATGTACTGTCCGAAATATTGGACCTTTTTATCCATAGCAGCTTAGCCAAGTGGTAAGGCATTGGACTCTGACTCCAACATTCATAGGTTCGAACCCTATAGCTGCTGCCAACATAAAATAAATGCCATGGAAACATGGCTTTTTTTCTTATATATAATTATTTCTTTTGTGAAAGAAATATAGTATAATAACCTAGAATTTATAAAAAGGAGTTCTATATGGTAGTACATAATATTTCCAATATAACAGGAGAACAAGCATTCAATTCCTTGCTTCAATCAGGAAAAAGAAATATTTTAAAGAATTATATTTATTTTGCAATAGCATTTGCTATAGGTGCACCATTAACTATCATTGGCTTTGTAAGAAGAGATAGTCAGTTTATAACTATGGGTGCTATCTTCATTTTATTTACACTTGCTGTAGGTGTTTATAATATTATTATGCTCACTCGTCTACCTAAGGATGTAGAAAAGAAGAATCCTGAGGTTATAAGGGATGGCGTAACCTATGATTTTACATTTAAGGAAAAAAGTGTAGATATTATTATTATCAATTCAGGAAAGAAAAAGAAAATCAATTATTCCTATCTTGATTTCAAAAAAATATATGAGTATGATGATTTTTTTGAAATCCGTCTACAATCAAAGGAAGTTTTACTTTGCTTAAAGGAAGGATTTGAAAATGATCAAGAAAAAATGATTGATTTCTTTATTAAAAATGTATCCTCAAATAAGAAACTAGTAATTATAGACAAAAGAAAAAGGGCATAGCCCTTTTTTTTGATCATTTTAATTTTTCTGCAATCTTGATAATGAAATCTCTTATACCATATAAATCTAATGCACTCTTACCATTGAAATAGCTCGATAATGCTTCAATGATTAAGGAGGCGTAGAAGTGTGCCTCTTCCATTTTATCATTATTGAAGAATTCAACATTTTCGAAAGCTAATTTATCATATAATTCCTTAGTCAAGGAATCCTTTAAGGTATTTAAGAATTGGTATTCATTATAGCCAGATGTAAATAATAGTCTATATTCCTTTTCGCGTTCCTTGAAAAAATCCATTAATGTCGTAAGGCAGGTCTTTAAATCATTTCCTTTTTCAACATAACGAACCATTGCTTCCTTAAATGCATCAGAAATTTCATTTTGAATTTCCTTAGCAACTGCATAAATATCATCATAATGGCTATAAAATGTTGATCTTACGATATTCGCTCTATCTGTAAGCTCAATTATAGTGATTTTTTCTATAGATTGCTTTTCAGAAAGTAGTTCTATAAAGCCTTGGCGAATGGCTTTTTTAGTCCTTAAAACACTGCGATTTGTACTCATGTTATCTCCTTCAATTATGTTGCAATTTTTATTGTATTGTAACCTAATTAAGATAATTATAGTTAATTTTTGAAATTAAATCAATGCTCCCAAAAATAATACTACACTTATAAAAGTATTATATTTTTTAATACAATTAATTATATTTATGTTGTAAAACGTACGGGAATATTTAATCGTACACTATTCTTGATGAAAACACTTTACATTTTTTATAATTTCGTTATATAAAGAATCATATTGATTTTTTAATTTTAAAAAATTATAATGTTGAATGTCAAACTATTTATAGGAGGATATAATGGAAGCTATTGGATGCAAAATTAATTATGTTTCGAATATCATAAAAAGAGAAATAGAAAAATTAGAATCCATTGAAGCACTAGAGAGAGTAAGTGGTACAAATAGCTTTATTTTAGTATATATTTTGGAAAAGGAAATCGTATTTCAAAAGGATATAGAAAAGGAATTTGGTATCACGAGATCTACTGCCTCAAAGGTGATTTCTTTAATGGAATCTAAGGGTTTGATTATAAGAAAAAGCGTTAGTAATGATTTAAGATTAAAGCAATTGGTATTAACGGATGAAGCTAAGAAAATTGTTTTAGCTGTTAAGGAAGATTTAAACAAATTTGAAAAGCGTCTTACCTATGGACTAACAGAAGAAGAAAAGGAATTATTATCTAGTATTTTAGGTAAGATAGAAAAGAACATTTTTGAAGGGGGAAAGAATAATGCTTCGTAAATTAATGAAATCTATTCGAGAATATAAAACACCAAGTATATTATCGATATTATTTGTCACATTAGAATGCGTTATGGAATGTGCATTACCATTTATGACAGCAAAGCTTGTTGACCAAATGACAGAACAAAATATGCAGCAATTAACAATGTATTCCATTATTATTGTTGTTATGGCTATATTATCCTTAGCTTTTGGTGCGGCTGCTGGTTATTTTTGTAGTAAGGCATCTGCAGGCTTCGCAAAGAATTTAAGACATGATATGTATGAGAATATTACAAAATTCTCATTCTCTAATATCGATAAATTCCAAGCATCTAGCTTAGTTACAAGAATGACTACAGATATTATGAATGTACAGAATGCTTATATGATGATTATAAGAACTGCATTCCGTTCACCATTAATGATTATATTCTCAGTAACAATGTGCTTTACTATTTCACCAAGATTATCTTGGGTATTCTTAATTGTATTCTTCGCACTTGCAGTTATATTTGCTTTAATCATGTATTGTGCAATGAAGGTATTTAGAAGAATATTTAAGAAATATGATGCACTAAATGAATCTGTTAAAGAAAATATTGATGGTATAAGAGTAGTTAAATCCTTTGTAAGAGAAGATTATGAGATTGATAAATTCACAAATGCTTCTAAGGATTTAAAGAAAAGCTTTACTTTTGCAGAAAGAATTATTGCCTTTAACTCACCTGCAATGCAGGCTGCAGTTAATATTAATATGATTGTCATTTTACTAATTGGTTCAAAGATTATTATTGATAATTCATATTCTCTAATTGAAGGATATGATGAGGCTGGTGCACCAATATATAAATATTTCTATCAGGATTTAAGTTTAGGTCAATTCCAATCGATGACAACCTATGGATTCCAAATGCTAATGGCATTAATGATGCTATCCTTTGTAGTTGTTATGATTGTTATGGCAATTGAGTCCTCTAGAAGAATTGCTGAAGTATTAAGTGAAAAGAGTAATCTAACTAACCCAGAAAATCCTATTTATGAGGTTAAAGATGGTAGTGTATCTTTTAGTAATGTTTCATTTAAGTATTCAGAGCATGCAAAGAAGAATTCCTTAGAGAACATTAATTTAGATATCAAGAGTGGTGAAACTATTGGTATTATAGGTTCTACAGGTTCATCTAAAACTACTTTAGTTAATTTAGTTTCTAGATTATATGATACAACAGAAGGTAAAGTTACTGTTGGTGGCGTTGATGTTAAAGATTATGATCTTGAGACATTAAGAAATAATGTTGCAGTAGTATTACAAAAGAATTTATTATTCTCTGGTACCATTGCAGATAACCTAAGATGGGGCAATGAAAATGCTACTATGGATGAGATTAAGCATGCATGTAAGCTTGCTTGTGCAAGTGAATTCATAGAAGCCTTCCCTGATAAATATGATACCTATATTGAGCAGGGTGGTACAAATGTATCTGGTGGACAGAAGCAGAGATTATGTATTGCAAGAGCATTACTTAAAAATCCTAAGGTTTTAATCTTAGATGACTCTACAAGTGCTGTAGATACAAAAACAGATGCGATTATTCGTAAAGGATTTAAAGAATATATTCCATCAACAACTAAGATTATCATTGCTCAAAGAATTTCATCTGTACAGGATGCGGATAAGATTGTTGTTATGGACAATGGTCATATTGATGCAGTTGGTACTCATGATGAGCTATTAGCTAATAATGAGATTTATAAAGAAGTATATTATTCTCAGAATAAGGCTGGAGCTTCTATGAAGGAGGTGGCATAATATGGCAAAAATGAATGTTAAACCAAATATGAACCCTAATTTCAATAAGAAGAAGACCTTCAGAAGATTAATGAGCTATGTATTCCATACATATCCAGTACATGTTATTATTATTTTCATTTGTATTGTTTTAGCTGCAATTGGTTCTATTGCTGCAGCAATATTTATGCAGCAGTTTATTGATGAGGTTATTTTAAAGGGTGTAGAGGCAAAAAGAGCAATAGGAGATAATGGTCTTGCTGTTGTAGAAAATACATTAACAAGACTTATATTAGAATTAGGTGGTATTTACTTAATTGCTTTAATTGCATCAACGATATATCAGCAATTACTTTGCGTTGTTACTCAAGGCTTCTTACATAAGGTTAGAACAGATATGTTCTCCAATATGGAAAAGCTTCCTATTTCTTATTTCGATAGAAATCAGCATGGTGATATTATGTCAACATATACGAATGACGTTGATGCCATTCGTCAGGTAATAAGCCAAGCCTTACCTCAGTTTATTCAGGTAATGCTTACTGTAATTATTCTATTTGTAATTATGCTATTCTATTCGGTTTGGCTATCCTTAGTTGTAATTTTTGCTGTAATTTTGATTTTCATTTCCACAACTAAGATTGGTGGAGGAAGTGCAAAATTCTTCATTAAACAGCAAAAAAGCGTAGCTAAGGCTGAAGGCTTCATAGAAGAAATGATGAATGGTCAGAAGGTAGTTAAGGTATTCTGCCACGAAGAGAAGAGCAAGGCTGAATTTGATATTTTAAATGAAGAATTAAATCATAATTCCTTCGCTGCAAATGCATATGCAAATATGCTTGTTCCTATTATTCATAATATTGCAAATATCTTATATGTTTTAGTTGCAATTGTAGGTGTAGTTATTGTTGTCAATAAAATTCCAAACCTATCCTTAAGAGGATTTGGTAATGATGAAAATACTGCCCTAACTATTGGTATTGCAGTTACCTTCTTAGGTATGTCTAGACAGTTTGGTAACCAGTTCAATCAAATTTCACAGCAGCTAAATGCAGTTGTCATGGCACTTGCAGGTGCTCAAAGAATCTTTGATTTAATGGATCAAGAAAGAGAAGCAGATGAGGGCTATGTTACATTAGTTAATTGTAATATCAGTGAAGATGGTACAATTACTGAATGCGAAGAGCATACAGGACACTGGGCATGGAAGCATCCACATAAGGCGGATGGTACCATTACCTATACAGAATTAAAGGGTGATATTCGTCTTTTTGATGTAGATTTTGGTTATTTCCCTGAAAAGCTTGTATTACATGATGTATCTATTTATGCAAAGCCTGGTCAAAAGATTGCCTTTGTTGGTGCAACAGGTGCAGGTAAGACTACTATTACAAATCTAATCAATCGTTTCTATGATATTGCAGATGGTAAGATAAGATATGATGGTATCAATATTAATAAGATTAAGAAGGCAGATTTAAGAAAATCGATTGGTATTGTTTTACAGGATACAAATCTATTTACAGGTACTGTTGCGGATAATATTAGGTATGGTAAGCTTGATGCTACTATGGAAGAAATTGAAGAGGCAGCAAAGATTGCAAATGCTTACGATTTCATTACAAGACTACCTGATGGCTTTAATACAATGCTTACAAGTAATGGTTCTCAGCTATCACAGGGTCAGCGCCAATTAATTTCAATTGCAAGAGCGGCTCTTGCGGATGCACCTGTAATGATTTTAGATGAGGCTACATCCTCTATTGATACTAGAACTGAGCTTTTAGTTTCAAGAGGTATGGATAGCCTAATGAATGGTAGAACTGTATTCGTTATAGCGCATAGATTATCTACTGTTCAAAATTCAAATGCTATTATGGTATTAGATCATGGCCATATTATTGAGCGTGGTACACATGAGGATTTAATTAAACAAAAGGGCGTATATTATCAATTGTATACTGGTGCCTTTGAGCTTGAATAGTAAAATAGGATTTAGCTTTTAGCTAAGTCCTTTTCTTATAACAAAAAAATTTTTTATTATTTACTTTAGATAGAAAAAATAGTATAATTCATTTGTATTAAAGGTTAGGACCCCAAACGAAAGGTACAATTCGAGTTTGATAAGAGAGCTACAGAGGGTGAAAAGTAGTAAATTCTAGTATCTTTGGATCATTGGGCGAGCCGGTATAGGGATAAGCTATACCCGCCTGCTGCGTTAAAGTAATGAAGTGCCATATATATCTATATATGGAACTAAGGTGGTACCGCGACTAAATCGTCCTTAGAGCTTATGCTTTAAGGATTTTTTTTATGAGGAGGAAGAATATGAAGGATTACAAAGACACCCTATTTATGGGTCAGACGAATTTTGAAATGCGTGGTAATCTAAATAATAAGGAACCATTAATCCAAGAAAAATGGGAGAAGATGGACTTATATAATAAGGTTATCAAAAAGAATGAAGGAAAAAGAGAATATACATTACATGATGGACCTCCATACGCCAATGGTGATATCCATTTAGGTCATGCATTAAATAAGATTTTAAAGGACTTTATCGTTCGTTATAAGAATATGAATGGCTATAAGAGTGTGTATTATCCAGGTTGGGATACGCATGGTCTTCCAATTGAGAATGCACTTCAAAAGAGTGGTGTATCAAGAAGAGATAAGCCTATTGCTGAATTCCGTAATTTATGTATGGAATATGCTTATAAGCAGGTAAACCGCCAGATGGTTGGCTTTAAAAGATTAGGTGTACTTGCAGATTATGCAAATCCATATATTACTCTAACTCATGATTTTGAAGCAGATCAGATAAGAGTATTTGCTAAAATGGCAGCAAAGGGATTAATCTATAAGGGCTTAAAGCCAGTATATTGGTCTCCATCCAGTGAGTCTGCCTTAGCTGAGGCTGAGATTGAATATCATGATATTACATCTAAGTCTATTTATTTTAAGTTCCCTATTGTAAATGGTGAGGGAATGTTTAAGGATGCAGCCTTCTTAGTTTGGACAACTACACCATGGACAATTCCTGGTGACTTAGCCGTTTGTGCTGGACCAGATATTCAATATGTTGTATTTGATTCAAATAAGGGAAGAATGGTTTGTGCAGCTGATTTACTTGAATCCCTAAAGGCTAAGCTTAATTTAGAGGATGTAAATGTTTTAGGTTATGAATATGGTAAAAATTTACTAGATTTAAAGTATAGCTTACCTATTTATGATAGAATTCAACCTGTTATCAATGCAGATTATGTTACTACAACCGATGGTACAGGCTTCGTTCATATCGCACCAGGCTATGGTGAAGAGGATTACATTGCTGGTAAGGAATATGGACTTGATGTTTTAGTTTGTGTTGATAATCATGGTTATCAGATGGAAAATGCAGGCAAGTATGCCGGTATGTTCTATGATGATTCTGAGGATGCAATTATTGAAGATTTAAAGGCATGTGGATCCTTATTATTATTAGATCCAATTACCCACAGCTATCCTCATGACTGGAGAACAAAGAAGCCAGTAATCTTTAGAGCAACACCACAGTGGTTTGCATCCATCGACCCTATTAAGGAGGATATTCTAAAGGCAATTCATGATGTAGAATGGACTCCAGTATGGGGTGAGGTTCGTATTTCTAATATGATTCGTGATCGTCATGATTGGTGTATTTCACGTCAGCGTGCTTGGGGTGTACCTATTCCTGTATTCTATGCAGAGGATGGAACAGAAATCCTAGATCAGGATGTTTTAGCTCACGTTGCGGATTTATTTGAGAAGTATGGATCAAACGTATGGTTTGAAAGAGAAGCTAAGGATTTATTACCAGAGGGTTATACAAATCCACATTCTCCAAATGGTAAGTTCGAGAAGGAAAAGGATATTATGGATGTTTGGTTTGATTCAGGTTCTTCCTATTCAACCCTAGCAAGAAGAGGCTTACCTTATCCATGCGATTTATACCTTGAGGGTAGTGATCAGTATAGAGGATGGTTCAATTCATCTATTATTACTGCAGTAGCAACTACCGGTACTGCACCTTATAAGGCAGTACTATCCCACGGCTTTACTCTTGATGGCCAGGGAAGAAAAATGTCAAAATCCCTAGGTAATACCGTTGACCCTATTAAGGTATGCAATACAAATGGCGCTGATATTCTAAGATTATGGGTTGCGAGTGTAGACTATCAATCCGATATGCCATTATCTCAAGACATTTTAAAGCAGGTATCTGAATCCTATAGAAAGATTCGTAATACATTAAAGTTCTTATTATCGAATGTTTCTGATTTTAATCCTAGTGATTCCCTACCTTATGAAAAGCTTGAGTCTGTAGATAAATATATGCTAATTAAGCTTAATAAATTCATCAAGGAGGTAAAGGATGGCTATGATACCTTCCGCTTCGGTGATGTTTATAAGACAGTACTTAATTATGTATCCTCAACCTTATCTGCATTCTATTTAGATTTTACAAAGGATATTCTATATATTGAGGATCCAAAATCCAATAGAAGATTATCTGTACAAACTGTATTCTATAAGATTGTAGATTCTTTAATTAAATTATTATCTCCAATCCTTCCTCATACGATGAGTGAGGCATATGATTGTCTACCTTATAAGAAGGCAGAGGATGTATATTTAACCGATATGCCAGAGGTAGTAGATATTAAAGATGACATTGAAGAAAAATATGATGAATTCATGAAGTATCGTGATGTTGTACTTAAGGCTTTAGAGGATGCAAGAAGTGCTAAGGTTATTGGTAAGAGCTTTAATGCAAAGCTTACCGTTACATTAGATGCTGATGCAAAGAAGGTATTTGAGGTAGTAAAGGATAATGCAGCTACATTATTAATCGTTTCTCAGATTGAATTTGTTGATGGTAATGAATTCAAGGTAGAGGTTACACCTGCAGAGGGATGTACCTGTGCTAGATGTAGAATGATTGTACCATTTGTAAGCGTTGATGAGCTATGTCCACGCTGCGATTCTATTGTAAATAAGAAGTAGTCGTGCTTTGACAATAGTTTGAAAGAATGATATAATACATATAATGTATTACTTTTTGAAAATTAAGGTGGTGATTGAATGGAATTCCGTTTATTTTTCCTACAGGAAAAAAGTAGAACATATGATAAACCGGAGTTGATAACACTTTTAACTTCAAACCCGAATATTACTCCACCAGATTCAAGACAAATCTATGGGGATAAGGTATATACCTACCATCATAATGTTTTGAATTTTGAGGCGAACTTTATTATGGCATCGAAGTCCGTTGTCCCTCATCTTGAGCTATTACCACCGAAATTTTTCGATGTTAATTTCTTCATTTCCTTTGATATTCTATTATCCAATTACGCTGTTGAAATGATATTAGATATCATCGAAGAAATTGTAAGAAAATTCCGCTTTTATGTATATTGTGAACCATTTGAAGGAGAGGTAAGGCTATTCCGCCGTGCAGAAATTATTCGTACCTTTGATGCATGGAAGAAGGCATTCGCAGCAAAGTTCCCAGAACAGGTTGCAGGCTTCAACAGGCTTGATTCACAGTCTATCTCTGCTGTATATGGCTACTTACAAAAGAGAAAAAGACTTGAAATTACATATTCGGAAGAAAAAATACAGGTTTCCGATTACATTTTCTTGCATACAGCCAAATCAAGAAGTGCCTTTGTTGCTATCCAGTGGGATGGAGATACCGCATTCTTATTGCCACCTGCTGTAGACATTTTGATTTACGATGATGGTAAGATTTCAAAGCATATCAATATGGCTGAGGTCTTATCTAAGGCAGAAAAGCTATTCCGACCAATTGATGGATATGGTGTAATTAAAATCTGTGATGCAAAAAATACAAAGAAATTAAAAAAGATTTTACTTAAGGAAAGATTCGCTCCATTAAATGTGGATGTTGAAATCCTATCCTTAGATAAAATTTTAGATGTTTAGGAGGGTTCTCTCATGAATGTAGAGAAATATATTGATCATACTTTATTAAAGGCTACTGCTACACCTAAGGATATTGAGCAGCTATGTGCAGAGGCAAATGCTTGTCATTTCGCATCTGTTTGTGTTAACCCTGTCAATGTACAGCTAGCACATGAATTATTACTTGGAAGTGATGTTGCTGTATGTACAGTTATTGGCTTCCCTTTAGGTGCTAACGCATCTAGTGTTAAGGCATTTGAGGTTACTCAGGCTATTGCGGATGGTGCAGATGAAGTAGATATGGTTATTAATATTGGTGCAGCAAAGGCTCATGACTGGGATACTGTATTAAAGGACATTGTAGCTGTAGTTAAGGCTGCAAATGGCGTTTTAGTTAAGGTTATTATTGAGACTTGCTATTTAACTGATGAGGAAAAGACTAAGGTTTGCGAGCTTTGTGTTGAGGCTGGTGCTGATTTCGTTAAGACATCTACTGGCTTTGGTACAGCAGGCGCAACAAAAGAAGACGTTGCTTTAATGAAGAAGGCTGTTGGTGATAAGCTTGAGGTTAAGGCTTCTGGTGGAATCCGAAACAAAGAGCAATTTGAAGCAATGGTTGAGGCTGGTGCTACAAGAATTGGATGTAGTGCTGGTATGAAGATTATGGAAGAATTCGCTAAGGAGGAGAAGTAATGGCAATTCCTACACCACATATCGCATGTAGTGATCCTAGCTTAATCGCTAAGACTGTATTAATGCCAGGAGACCCACTTCGTGCTAAATTTATTGCAGATACATATTTAACAGATGTAATCTGCTTCACTTCTACTAGAAATATTTTAGGCTTTAC
>JAFPSY010000136.1:0-10181 GCA_017413585.1 Acholeplasmatales bacterium | reverse complement strand
GTTTCTACGTTGTTAATAATTGTTGGCTTGCCCCATAAACCCTTAACTGCAGGGAATGGTGGACGAGGACGTGGCATACCACGCTGACCCTCAATAGAATTTAATAATGCTGTTTCCTCACCACAAACGAATGCACCAGCACCAAGTCTTAAATGACATCTAAATGAGAAATCAGTTCCCATAATATGATCACCAAGTAAGCCTAATTCCTCAGCCTGCTTGATTGCAATCTTTAATCTTTCTACGGCAATAGGATACTCTGCACGTACATAGAAATAACCATTCTTTGCACCAATAGCGTAACCTGCAATCATCATACCTTCGATAACTGCAATTGGGTTACCTTCAAGAATAGATCTATCCATGAATGCACCTGGATCTCCCTCATCACCATTACATACAACATACTTTTCATCATTCTGCTGTGCGAATGCGAATTGCCACTTTCTACCAGTAGGGAAGCCTCCGCCACCTCTACCTCTAAGTCCAGAATCTAATACTTCCTTAATAACGTCTTCCTGCTTCATCTTTAAAGCACGCTCTAAGCCCTTGAAGGAGCCAACGCCTAAAGTTTCTTCAATCTTTTCTGGATTGATAGTACCACATCCATGTAATGCGATACGTACCTGCTTTTTATAGAATGTAATATCATCCTGCTTAGTGATCTTTTCCTTTGTCTGTGGATCTACATATAGTAATCTTTCAACAATTTCACCACCGATAATATCTTTCTCGATAATTTCCTTTGCATCTTCAACCTTAACCATACGGTATAAAGTATCCTCAGGTAATACCTTAACGAAAGGTCCCTGTGAACAGAAGCCGAAACAACCAACCTTGTTTGCCTCAACCTTATCCTCTAAATGATGCTCAACAATTAATGCCTTTAATGTCTCTAAAATATCATTAGAATTAGAAGATAAACAGCCTGTACCACCACAAACAAGTAGATGACGCTTTCCATCCTCACCACTAAACTTCTTAGAAACACAATCTACGCACTTTAATGATTTCTCATCAAATTCTTCAAAGCTCTTAATCATTAGTTAGCTGCCTCCTGTCTGTAAGAATCAATAATTCCTGCAACCTCGTTTACACTAACCTTAGAGTAAACCTTACCATTAATAGAAACTGCAGGGGCAATACCACATGCACCAATGCAACGTAATGCATCTAGTGTAAATAAACCATCCTCTGTAGTTTGACCTGGCTTGATGTTTAATAGCTCAGAGAACTTATCAATAACCATTTGAGAGCCCTTAACATAACATGCTGTACCTAAACATACACCAATAACATATTTTCCCTTTGGCTCTAAAGAGAAATATGAATAGAAGGTTACAACGCCATAAATTTCTGCAACAGGAATTCCAGTCTTAGCAGAAACAAGCTCTTGTACCTCAAGAGGAATATATCCATATTCCTTCTGGATGTCACTCAATATTAGCATTAATGGAGTCTCTTCGTCTTTGTAACGATCGACAATATCACAAATTTGCTTTTGAGCAACCATACTTAAACGACCCATATTATACCCCCTATAAAATATATAAATACTTCTTTGCTCATTCGTATTCTATTATATTATATCAAATAATATAAAGTTTAAAAGGGGTTAAATTACGAAAATACAACTCTTTTTTTATGAAATTTTTTAGTTTTTTCGTGATTTTAACACATTTTACACAATAACGCTTTTACTGTATAGTTCTTTTATAAATCCATTTATAAAAGAAAAAAGCACTCCTTTGAGTGCTTTCGATTATCGACGTAATCCTAACTTCTTAATTAATTCCTCATATGCCTTAAGATCATTGTCCTTTAGATAAGCTAATAAAGCCTTTCTCTGACCGATCTTCTTCATAAGACCACGCTTAGAAGAGAAATCATGAATATGAGTTTGGAAATGCTCATTTAATTCATTAATTTCGTAAGTAAGAATTGCAATCTGAACCTCTGTAGAACCAGTGTCCTTGTCATTCTTGCCATATTCAGCAACTAATTTTGCCTTTACTTCCTTAGTTAAAGCCATTGTTTTTTCCTCCTATTATAATATTCACGATATGCTAAGAGTGGGACGGAGATCCCCGCACCTGGCACACGCACGAAATCATTATATCTAAAATTAGCATCCATTGCAAGAAAAAAATATCATTTTCTTAAAGAAACTAATCTTAAGCACTCCTTTTTATCCTCCATGAGCTGATTTTTAAGAGAATCTACAGATTCAAATTTAATTTCATCTCTTATATGAGCTAGGAATTGAATTTCTATTTTCTCATTATAAATATTAAAATCAACCCCAAAAATATGAACCTCTACTCTTATATCATTTTGAAAATTGAAGGTTGGATTATGCCCTATATTACACATGCCATAATATTCCATACCCTTATAATCTATAGAAACAAAATATACTCCATTCTTAGGTAGGAAGTATCCATCATGGCGTAAATTCGCAGTAGGGAATCCTATAAGCCTACCCTTCCTAGATCCATATTCAACATAACCCCGAATCGCATAATTCGCACCTAAAAAACGAGAAGCATCCTCTATATTACCAAAGCTTAATAATTCTTTAATATAGCTTGAGGAAACTCTTAGGTCATCAAGGACATATTTTTCAATTTCGTAAACGGTGAATGAATCCCTTAAATCACTTATTTTACCTTCTGCCTTATACCCGAAGGTAAAATCATATCCACATACAATTGACTTAATATTTAATCCTTTTAATATATTTATAAATTCATTTTTATCATATTTTGCAACGATATCATTGAATTCAAAAACAATTAAATAATCAACCCCTAAGGATTTTATAATATCCTTTTTCCTATCCATTGGAGTTAAAAGTGGATAATTCTCTATTTTCTTAAGGAATACTGATGGATGCGGATTAAAGGTTAAAACCGCACTAGCCATATTATGCTTCTTTGCTTCCTCTATTAGCATTCTATGACCTAGATGCACCCCATCAAAATTACCTATTGCACAGCAAAGAGGTTCTTTAATTGGACGTATATCATTATCTTTAATATATATAACTTCCATTATTTTTCCTCCTTGAATATTAATACTGGCTTATATTTATTACTATCTACCTCTTCATATATAGCTAATATACCATCCTTAGAATCTACATAAAATGGCTCATGAAGATTGGTTTGCCTATCATCTAGAGTAATTCCATTTTTTACTAATGGAATTAAATAATCCTTCACATAAACCTTAGGAAGCTTAAAGAAATCAAAAATAGGAATAATACTTGATTCCTCTATTTCTGAAATCCTATGTGCATCCTCTATAACATAATCCCCACTTCTTATTCTTCTTAATTCTTTAACTATCGCAAGTCCATTTAATAATAAGCCTAAATCTCTTGCGAAGCTTCTTATAAAATACCCCTTAGATACAGATAATTTTATATCTATTTCATAATAGCCATCTACATATCTTAAATCGGATAGAATTTCATAATCCTTAAGGGTAACGCTTCTTTCTGGAATATCTACATTAATACCCTTCCTTTGGTATTCATATAATTTCATACCATCAACCTTTACAGCACTCGTAAGTGGAGGCTTTTGGGTGCCTCTTTTCTTTAATTCCTCTATAGCTATCCTTATATCATCTATATTTGGCTTCATATCTTTTTTATCTATAATGTCTCCATCTAAATCTAGAGTAGTTGTAGATAAACCAAATAAAATAGTAACGATATATTCCTTATCATGCTCATGAATAAATTTTAATAGCTTCGTTGCTTGATTGACTGCAACAACCATTACTCCAGTCGCACTTGGGTCTAGGGTTCCGTTATGACCGCATTTTTTGGCGTTTAGCTTGTGCTTTAGCTTAAGACAAACCGTTTGACTGGTCATCGATTTTTCTTTGTCTACTACCAAAAATCCATCCATTTTCTTCCCTCCTAGATACAAAATAAAATAGAAATGCCATAAGACCAAGTAATGCTTGAATAACTAAAAACGAAACCCAAAGCCCAAGTAGTCCCATACAATTTACAAAGATAAAATAAGCGATTGGTGTTAGAAGGATTGGCTCAGCTAAAACTAATATATTTGCTAAAAACTTTTTGTTTATAGAATATAAATAGGAGCATATAACCTTACTAAAGCTAATGATAATAAATCCAAAAATATAGAATATACAAGCTAAATTAAAGATATCACCTGCTAAAGTAGATAATCCATATAATCTAGCTATTGGTTCTCTTAACAAAAAGAAGGCTAAGCTAAATATAGATACTATAATAAAGCTTATGATAAAGCATTTATATAAATATTTACGATTGAGCTTATAATTCTTTTGAATGGAATTATAGGAAAATAAAGGCTGAATCGCATCAGAGGTCCCTTGCGCAAGCGCATTGATAACATATAGCATATAGGATAATACGGTATAGGCTGCAACAGCCTCATCTCCACTATAATTTTCCGCTAAAGCATTCGTTAAAATAATAATGATGGAATAAGAATAATTTAAGATAAAGGGTGCCATAGCACCTAAGAAGATTTCCCTAAAGAATTCCTTATCAAGATAGATTCCCTTCATTCTTTTTACATAGGGTATTAAGCAAATAACGAAGGCAACCCCTTGGCCTATAACTGAGGCAACGGCAGCTCCCTCTAGCCCAAATTCAAATTTTACGATTAAAAAATAATCTAATATAAAATTCACTAAGGTTGCCAAAAGTGATGCACACATAGAGGATTTTACATAGCCTTCATTTTTAATAATTGGTCCAAGTGCACAGCCAAGAAGCTGAAATATAGAACCAAATAAAATAATGGTTATATATTTATCTGCAGCATCTAATGTTTCATTTTTTGCTTGAAATAGGATTAATATTGGTCTTTTTAAGAAAAAGAATAGGAATCCTAGTAGGATAGCGGATAGTAGTAAAATAAGTAAAATAGAGGTTTTAAGCTTTTTAATTTTATCTAGATTACCTAAGCCTCTTTGCCTTGATATATAAATTCCTGCACTAATTCCAAGGGCAAATCCAACCCCTTGAATAAAGGCCGTAATCGGCCATGCAAGATTAATCGCTGCAAGGCCTAAATCATTCATTTTATATCCAATAAATATTCCATCAATAATCGCGTAGCAGGACATAAATACCTGAGCAATAATCGATGGAATTAAATATTGTCTAAAGGTTTTCATGATCCTCCATAGAGGATATTACCAAAAGACTACCAGATTTTATTTCAACATAAGGATTATCCATACATTCATTCGAAATACCTAAGGTTGGCTCATTTCTTTTTAATGCATAATGATCTAAATTATATTTCATACCCGTAAGGGATATAATTGCCGTATCCTCTATAGGAAATAAGGATATATATTTATAATTCTTATTTGGAATAAAGCTTTCCCTTTTTATTTCTATTAAAGAATTTTCATCCTTCATTTTAACCTTAGGATATTTTAATAGTAGCATTAAATTCGCATAAAAATGCTCAATTCTTTTGCCCTTAATTCCACCTAAAATTAAAATTTCATCATAATCCTTTACAAGCAAAATTGCTTCTTCTGTATCTGTTTTATCTTTAATTGGATTTAATTGAATGATTTTTTTAGAATTCTTTTTTATTGCATCAAATTCTATTTTTTTGCAGCTATCAAAATCTCCAATAGCAATATCTGGTGTAATTCCATGAGATATTGCATTATAGCTACCTAAATCCACGCCAACAATAAAGGAATCCTTTATATCCTCTTTATTTATTTTTTCAATATCCCATAAAATTAAACACGCCTTCATAATATACCTACTTTAAATAAACTACGGTAACACCATTTAAGCCCTCACCCTCTCCACCATAGCGATAGCTTTTTACATATGGTGAGGTCTTTAAATATTCCTGTACAGCCTTTCTTACAGCACCTGTACCAAAGCCATGGATAATGGATACCTGCTTTAAATTACCTAAAGCACATTGATCTAAATAGGAATCCATTAATTCCTTTACCTCCTCTACTCTTTTTCCTCTTAAATCTAAGGATAGAGTAGCATGAGATGCAGGGTTATATCCAGATAGCCTTACCTCTTTTTTCTTTTTAGGCTCTGGCTTTGCCGCTAAGGACAATTCATTCTTCTTAAATTCGATAGCGAATTGACCTAAATTTACATAATATTTATCCTTCTTAATAGAGGATATAGTTCCATATTTTTCATAAGGCTTTACATAAACATAATCCCCTTCATGTAATTCCTCATTAAATATTTCCTCCTGGTCCTCTTTAATAGATAAATTCTTTGCCTTTGTCTTTAATGCGATTAATTCATGCTCCTTAAAGTTTTCATCACTCATATTCTTAATCTCTTCAATGAGCTTTATAGATTCTTCCTTAGCCTCTTCAATAATCTTTTTGGCCTCTTCCTTCGCATCATGAATAATCTTATCCGTCTTCTTTACTAAATCAAGCTTCTCCTGCTTTAGATGATTGACCATAGCCTCATAGCTTTTGATCTTTTCCTCTAATTCCTTTTCTTGATTTCTTAAGGAGGTCATTTCCTCCTCCAAATTACCAATGAGCTCACTTGATTCACTACTCGATAGGGATAATTCATTTTTCGCATCATCAATAATATTTTTCTCTAAGCCAAGCTTAGATGCGATTTCAATCGCATTCGATTTACCAGGTACACCAAGCAAAAGCCTATAGGTTGGAAGAAGTGTTTCTGTATTGAATTCAACACTCGCATTCTGTGTACCCTCATTTTTATAGGCATAGCTTTTAAGCTCACTATAGTGTGTTGTACAAATGACTCTAGCTCCACTTCTTTTTAAATGCTCAATAATCGCAATCGCAAGGCTTGAGCCCTCCTTAGGGTCAGTACCACTTCCAAGCTCATCAAGTAAAACGAGCGAATTAAAGGTGATTCTAGATAAAATATCTACAATCTTTTTCATGTGGCTTGAGAAGGTTGATAGGGATTGCTCAATGGATTGCTCATCTCCAATATCAGCTAAAATATCCTCAAATGCACCAAAGATAGAATCCTCACTTGCAGGTACCATCATTCCATTATAAACCATTAAATGTAATAAGCCTACCGTCTTTAAGGCAACGGTCTTACCACCGGTATTAGGTCCTGTGATAATAATGACACTATATTTATTTCCAAGCTCACAATCAATAGGTACAGCCGTATTTGAATCTAATAGGGGATGCTTGCATCTTTTTAAATTGAAGTATTGTCTATCCTCTATTTTTGGGCTATTATAGCCTAATTCCTTACCCATTAAGGCCTTACCATAAATGATATCTAGCTTAGTTAAATTTTCTAAATTCGATAATAAATTATCTGCCTCTGCTTGAACAAGCAAGCTTAAATTCTTTAATATAATTTGACATTGCTTCTTTTCTTCTAGAGTATAAGAATCAATTTGATTTGCCGTTTCAAGTGTAGATTCAGGCTCAATATACGCTGTTGTATTTGAGCTTGATACGTCATGAACAACTCCCTTGAATGTATTCTTATATTCTATTTTTACAGGAAGACACATTCTTGAGTCTCTTTGTACAATTAAAGGCTCTGTTAGCATAGATGCCTTTGTGGTTAATAATTCATTTAATTTACTTCTTAAACGATTCTCTAAAGAAATAAGGCTTCTTCTTACCATAAATAATTCTCTTGATGCATTATCATTGATTCTACCATCACTAGATATAGCAAGAGTAATATTGGTCTTTAGGGACTTTGGCATAATTAAATTATCTGCATATTTTTTAATATTTGGAGTTAATACCTTAATGGCCTCTAAGCTCTTAAAATATTTGATTACATTTGTACTACAATCCAGTAATCCAACAACATTTAATAGCTCCTCTTCATTTAAGATAGAACCAGCCTTACATCTTTTTAGCGCATTCTTCATTTCATATAATCCACCAAGTGGAATATCAGAAAGCTTAACAATCGCTAAATAGGCCTCCTTCGTTTCCTCCTGAAGCCTTTTTACTGTCTCAAAATCAAAGGATTCTAAGGAATCCTCTATTAATTCCTTTGCGTAATTGGTTTTTAAAAAGCCAGAAAGCTTTTCTAAAACCTTTTGATATTCTAAAGTTTTATAATCATACATAAAAATCACCATTCAGTAAAAAAATATAGGATAATCCTATATTTTATAATTCAATTGAGTCCCTATGCTCAAGTAATTCTTGATAGGTTACAACAGATGTTCCATTCAAATCAGTTTCAGGTCTTACAAATTCCATTTCACATTCATTAATATATCTTAATAAGGATTTTGAATTTGGATAGATGATATATAATCTTTTACATCTAAGACCTACCTCAGATGGTGGATCAAAACGCATAAGCTTATCCACTCTTGGAACAAAACGCATTATATCGTCCTTATAGGTTCTTCGAAACTGCCACTTTGTAGGGGCATTAATACAAATTTCACCACATGTAAAATTTGGTATTACCATAATATATAGCTTAAGCTCTCTTGTCGTAAGGATATAATCATATTCTGGCATATTCACTCTATCTAGCTTTGCATATAGAGGATCTGCCTTAACGTATTCATTTAATAAACCTTCGATAGCTTGAAACATTTTCTTTTTACGCTTTACAAGTATTCCTTTAATTACAAAAAAGATTAAAGCTAGTACAAGGAGTACTAAAACTGTAATATGAATAATTAAAACATGTAAAGTGGGAATCTCTGATAGAAACATACTACCTCCTCTTCTTAAGGTATGTAGCAACAAATATAATACCTAAAATAACATAATATATGACAGCACCTATGATTATTCCTAAGCTAATATAAATAGCTAATTCATTATTCCTAAGTACACCATAAATGATTAAGAAGCCACCAAGCATAATAAAAACAAAGCCTAAGCAAGCTAAAACTAAAAAACTAAAGTTCCTCATACTTACGTATATCCTCGTTGATTAATTCCTCAACATAGGTACCAACCTCAGTTGTATTCTTATCCTTATATTCTTCCTTAGTTATAGGCTTATGGAAAATGATATGAATATGCTTCTTCTCAAATCTTTTCTTCTTTGCGATTTCAGAAGAACCCATAATCGCAACAGGAATGATTGGAGCCTCTGCCTTCATAGCAAGCTTATAGGCACCAGCTCTTAGGTTTACCATCTCTTCTACATCACGATTCTTAATTCCACCTTCAGGGAATATAATCATAGGCATACCCTCTTTTACTGCCTTAATGGCAACTAACATATCCTTTACAGCCTGCCTATCGTTATCTCTATCCATAGGTAGTGCGCCATAGCATTCACAAATACGATTCATTGGCCAAAAGCCCCATAGGCTCTTTTTACCAATCGCACTTACAATACGGTTAATCTTTACATATATCGCTGCAGGATCTAGCATAGATTTATGATTGCAATACATAACAAAGGGAGCATTATATGGAACATTTTCTACTCCTTCACACGTTACCTTTGTATGGTTGTACCAAAATACGAGCTCAAGTGCACTCTTAAGCACAAATACCTTAAATTTTGATTTTGGTGTCGTTCTTGAACCAATTTCAATGAAGATGAGCGCAAATAAAACAACAAAGAGAATACCTGCCAATAAGCCAGATACTACCCAAAGCGCAATCCACCATTCATACATATGGGTTAAAAACGTTAAACCAAGAGATACTCCTGCCCATACAATGGTAAGCATCATTAAAAACAACATAATTAACGCCTCTCAAATACTTTGTATATAACACTATCGGTTTCATTTTCCCAAATCTTATCATATTTTTCATAATCAATTTTTGGGAAATATTTATCTCCTTTAAAATCACCCTTAATAAAGGAAATATATAAACGATTCGCATATGGAAGTGCAAGCTTATAAATGGTTGCACCACCACATACCCATAAATCGCCATCGAAATTCTTTAAGAAGGAATCTAAATCATAAATGATTTCAATATCCTCTAGAGGATTTTCTATTTTCAAATTCTTATCAATGGTTGCTATATAGCATTTACCATAAGGTAAAGGCTTTGTTTTATAATAGCTCTTCAAAGAAAAATAGGTTGCATCACCCATAAGGACAGTTTGTCCTTTGGTTTTATTCTTATAATAGATTAAATCCTCTTTCACATGCCATGGAATCCTATTGCCATCTCCAATAAGATTATTCTTATCC
>JAFPSY010000135.1:0-3864 GCA_017413585.1 Acholeplasmatales bacterium | reverse complement strand
GTATGGCTTATGATTTAGGATATAACTCTATAGATATATTAGAGGAAATGAAATCCTATGCAAAATTAAATATAGAATTATTGGGTAAAATAGTAGAATTAAGAAAGAAGAATAGGGTTGGCTTATTATCGAATGCGGCTATAGGTATATTTGATCTATTATTTCCTGATTTAGATTTTCATATCTATTTTGATAAAGCCTTTGTTTCCTGTGATTATAAAATAAAAAAGCCAGATTTAAAATTTTATAATCTAGCTGTTGATGCATTTGATGAAGAGTTTAATGAAATCTATTTTATCGATGATAATATATCCAATATTGAAGTATTAAAGAATACCAAAATAAAGGGAATATTATATAAAAATAATGAAGAATTATTTGAATTATTAAATAATTATATATAAAAATATGGGCTACATGATGTAGCCCTATATTTTTACCATAAGCCCTTTTTATATTTACCCTGGTCCATTAATTTCTTAATGGATTCTACAACAGAAGGCTTATCCTCCTTGTAGGTAATACCATACCATACGGCAGGAGATGGAACGATTTTAACAGTAACCTCTCCATCATTGATTAAATCAGAAACAACCGTTGGTAATAAATATTCACACTTAAGTAGATTATCCTTATTCTCATCTAAGAATTTAGGGAATCTATCCCACATATAATCCATAATCGATTTTGAGAAGCAGAACATATTCATAGATACTAAGGTATCCTTACTAATTTCAAATGGCTTTTTAGCTTCATCTAGTGGAGTTGCGATAATCTTACCATTTACATTCTCGATAGAGGATTCCTCTATATGTGTAAGGCACGAATTCTTATCCATATTTAATACACCACGCTTAACAGAGCCATTCTCTGTCATAGTATTTGTAACTAAATAAGCAACATTTCCATACGCCTTCGCGCCACAAGATTCTTTCAAGAATTTTGCTGCAGCAAAGAAGGATTCCTTACCATAAAAATCATCTGCGTTAATAATTGCAAATTTATCGCTAATATAATCTCTTGCGGCTAATATTGCCTGTGCTGTACCTAAAGGCTTTACTCTATCCTCTGGAATTTTATATCCATCTGGTAATAAGGAAAGCTTTTGGAAAGCATATTCTACCTTAATTTTATCTTCAACCCTTTTTCCTATTGTATCCTTAAATATTTGATAATTTTCTTCCTTAATAATGAAAACAACCTTATCAAATCCAGCTTCAATTGCATCATAAATCGAATAATCAATAATGAAATTGCCGTATTGATCGATTGGCTCAATCTGCTTAAGGCCACCAAATCTAGAGCCCATACCAGCAGCTAGTATTACTAATTCCATATCTTTTTTACACCTCACTTCGTAACACCATTATAACGAATTCCATAGAAAAAGTCAAAAAAATAGAGGATTTGAACCAATATATTGCTTTTTGGCGAAAAAAATTTGATTTTAATCTACGATTATTGTATAATATCAAAGAAATTTTATATTTAAATTTTCTTCATGAAGGGAGTATAGAACATGCAAGAAAAAGAGAAATCAATTACATTAGGCGATATTTTCCATGTCCTATGGAAAAATATCATATTACTTGCTGCAATTACAGCTACTGTATTTATCATAGGAGCAATTTATACCTTCGCTATTGCAAAGCCAACGTATAAATCAAGTGCCGCAATTACAGTTGCGATTGATACACAAACCTCAAGCGCAAAGGAGACCTATGATTATACCAATTCCATTCGTGCAGTTGTAACTGTTGCAGATACAATTAAGAATAATTCCATTTTAGATCCAGTTGTAGATAAATATAATGAGGATTTATTAGATGGTAATGATACACTTGTATTACCAAGCTACAAGTTAAAATACAAAACAGATTCAACGAAGTGGGAAACTGTATCCTCTAAAGGATTATCTAAGGTAACCCTAGAAGGACTTGAGAAGATGGTATCTGTATCCTATACTACAAATTCTATGATGATTACAATTTCAGTTACATCTAAGAATCAAGTTCAAGCACAATATTTTGCAGATGCTATTCAAGCAAAATGTATTGAAGAGGCAAAAACAACAAAAGAGGATGGCACAATGGGTGTTTTCTTCTTTGCAAACGATAATATGGTTCAATCCTCAACCGCAAAGCTTGGAACCTATGCATCTCCAAATAAAAAGCTATATATTATTATTTCCTTCTTAGCTGGCTTAGTATTAGGCGTTATTGTTATTTTTATTAAGGAATTTATGTCCAATAAATTTAAAACAAAGGATGAAATTGAAGCATCCTTTGATGAAAAGATTGTTGGTGTATTCCCTGATCGTAGATTAAAATGCCAAAAGAAGGATAACAAGGATGTCTTATTAATTGAGGCTAATATCCGTAATTTTGAGCCATATAATAAATTATTAAGCAATATTAAATATTCTAATTTAGAAAACCCATATAAGGTTATTGAATTTACAAGTGCACTTCCTGACGAGCTAAAGAGTACAACTGCTGCCAATTTAGCATATTGCATGGCAAACAACAACAATAAGGTAGTCATTGTAGACTTAGATATTAGAAAGAGTATTCTACATAAAACATTTAAGGTTGCAAAGGAAAATGGTATTGTAGATTATATTGCTGGAGATATCGATAAGGATTCCTTAATTAAGAAAAGCGAATTTGGTGTAGATGTCATTACCGTAGGTAAGGATGTCATCAATCCTGTTGCTGTACTTGAAACAAAGAAATTAAAGGAATTAGTAGAGGAATTAAAGAGTGAATATGATTATGTCATCTTAGATACACCTCCATGCCTTGCATGTAGTGATGCATCGATCATTGCACAAATCTCTGATGGTGTTATCTTCTCAATTGCCCTAAACCAGGCAAAGAAGAAGGATATAAAGGAATGTATTAATCAATTAAAGAGTGTAGATGCAGCCTTAATTGGTATTTCTATTACTAAGGCAGATGCTCAAAAGAAGGATTCCTATTACTATTATTACGATTCCAAAGAAAATTAAAATAAAGCCCTAATAGGGCTTTTTTCATAGAGGTATATTATGATTGATATGCATACACATATCCTACCTAATGTAGATGATGGTGCGAAATCCATAGATATTTCTTTTAAATTATTAGAAGAAGAAATAAAAGAAAAGATTTCTACTGTATATTTAACACCACATCAAAATAAAAACAATTTATGTAAGGATAATCTAATCAAACAATTTAATATATTTAAGGAGCAAGCTTTAAATTACCCTATTGAATTAAAGCTAGGCTCTGAGGTCTATTATTATGAAGGATTCAAGAGGGATTTATTAGGTGGTAAAATCCTTACAATGGATGATTCTAAATATGTACTTTTAGAATTCTCTACAAGAATAGAAGAAAATATTGTAGATATTCTATATGATTTATCATTAACAGGCTATAAGATAATACTTGCTCATATTGAGCGTTATCCCTATTTAAAATGTTCCGATTATGATGAAATCCATAAATATGCCAAAATACAAATTAATTCTAAATCTCTACTTTCTAAGGAATATAAGAAGCAAATGAAATATTTATTAAAAAATGATTTGATTGATTTTATGGCTTCGGATTGTCATGATTTAGATAGAAGAAATGTTGAATTTATAGAAGAATTAAAATTCTTACAAAAGAAATATAAAAATACCTATTTAAAGGTAACAATGGATTATAATTTTCACGAATAGAAGGAATTTTAAAAATGGTTCCTATACCATTATTCTTTGCTTTCCCAACTTGAAAATGATTAGGTATCTTCGGATACCTTTTATTTTTATCATTTTACATGTGTGCCCAACTGTGATATATTTATATTGTAGATGGAGATGATACTATGTTT